>JBCCCX010000103.1:0-10922 GCA_039033275.1 Pseudomonadota bacterium
CGCACTCATTTCCCCTGGCGCGGACGCGCCATTCCTCGCGAGACAAATGAGCCCGCCCGCCTGGTCCTCCGCTGCACTCCGGCCCTTGCTGCGCTGCGGGTTACCGGCCCCGGCGCGCCGCTCTCTTCGGTCGGCGTCAACAGGGCATCGGGCCTTCGCGACACCAACTTATGGAGAAAACGACCATGGCAAACGCACTGGGATACATCACGGAAACCGAAACAGGGTTCGAAGGCACACTCGCCATGCTGGCCCTTACCACACCCATCCGCATCGTCGAAAATGCGGAGAAAGACGAGGATAGCCGTCAGCCCGACTACCGGGTTCTGGCAGGCGGAGCTGGCGCTCCGATCGGGGCTGGCTGGACGCGCCGGGCCAAGTCATCGGGACGCGACTATGTCTCCCTGACCCTCGCCGACCCGGCCATCGGCCCCCGCAAGGTCTACGCCAACATCGCCCCCGTCAAGGGCGAGGACGGTCGCCACGTCATCCTGTGGAACCCCGCAGGCTGACGGCATCGTCCCGACCATCCGGCGCCGACGCGCCGGGTGGTTGCTCGCGTGAACTGACTCAGACATCTTTACAATTCTAGAATAATGTTCCTATTTTGTTCTGTGGGGCTGGGTGGCCTTTACGTGGAAGAACACATGGAGCTGGGAGACGAAATCATTATGTCCGACGCGGCCTGGGCGTGGGAAGGGTTGCGGCGCAATCCCGCCTATCGAAAGGCTTGGGAACGTCATAGACAATCCCTGCCCGACGTCTCGGACCAGCAGGGAAGCGTTCGCTATCTCCGTCTCGACCAGCCCTATTTCGAGGCGGAGCAGTTCGGTCTGGTCGCTTTCGCCGACCCGGACCTGCCCGCCAGCGAAGCACCCGTTCTTTGGCAACCGACTGCCTTGGCAGGCGTCCTCTCGGTTCGCTTGGCGGCTGCCAACGATCCTCTGGATGAAGGATTTTCTCTGTCCCAGCTTCGCTGCTGCCCTTTTGTCGTGGATGCAAGCGACGGCGTCCGGCACGTCCGCCTTGGCGGGTTCGATTTCTGGATCCAGTTGCAGACGGACGATCTCGTCGCGCTCTCGGACGACACTCGGGTTGTGGTCGAACTCACGGGGCGACCCGGTATGTCGCGCCGCCTAAAAACTGCCGACCAGCTCCTGACACTGCACCGTCCCGACCGCCGCCGCGCGCCCACCCCGACGCGCATTCCTAATCGTGCCAAGCTGATGGAAGGCTTGTTGGCCTATGACGTCCAGAGTGGACTGGCTGGGCGCAAAGGCAGCCTCAAAGACATCGCCAAGGCTCTTTTCGGGGACGCACGGATCAAGGCGGAGTGGACCACCAATCGCTCGTTGAAGAACCACGCCGTCCGCGCGCGGGATCGGGGCCGCGCCTTTGTGAGGAGCGGCTATCGTCGCATTCTTCGCAGTGCAGCCTTCTAAGGGGTATCGGAATCGCGAGTCTGAATTCCGGCACTCCCGCCATACTCTGAAATAGGAATAAAGTCCTTTCATCGACAGCCGTTCGCCTTCTGCGGGCAGCACCAACTTGAAAGGATCATCCATGACGAACCCCGAACTTAGCCCCTTCATGACCGTAGAAGAGGCGGCCGACTATCTCCGCATGAAGGTCTCGACACTCGACGCGATGCGGTGGCGGCACGAAGGTCCCAACTACCGCAAGCACGGCGCGAAAGTGCTCTACCATCGCGACGACCTCGAGCACTGGTCGCGCTCGCGCAACATCGGCCACTATCCCGCTCCGGCCAACGACCGGGCGGACAATGACCATTGATCGTTACAGTCTGGCCGAGGTCCACCACCTTAAACGGGGGATCAACCATCGCATCGTTTTCGGGGAACCGGACCATTATGCGCGCATCGATTTTCAACGGCGTCTAGCAGCATTCAAGCCGGGCATGGTGTTCGGTTATGAGCGCTGGACGGCCAATAAATACGGCACCCAGAACTGGTCGCTGGCGGTCTGTAAAGCCGTTATGAACGGCCCCATCACGCGCCTACCTGGCTTGCATCCGGGCGCTGAAATCTGGCTCTACGCGCTCGGCAAGGCGCAAGTCCGGCGCATCTTCGCCGCGCTTGATGCACTGAAAACCGCCTTGATCGACCCCCAAACTCTGCCGGAGCGTCGCTGGCGCGCGCTCCATCTGGCCAATCGGACAGGGCAAAATCTGGTGCCGATCGTGGAGCGCTGGGCGTGTTGATCCGGTGGCTTGCTCCTGCGGCTGTCGCCTGTCTCTGTGGCGCGACCCTGCTCCAGATCGTGCGTCCCAGCGTGCCGAGATTGCTCTACAATCCCAGTCCGAGCGCGCCGGTCGGCTGGTATCGATTGCGCGCCGGCGACGACATCGGACGCGGTGACTTGGTGGCCGCGCGCCTTTCGGGCGAGGGCGCGCGGCTGGCCTATGAACGAGGTTATCTTCCCCAAAACATCCCGGTCATCAAGACGGTCTGGGCGGCGGACGGAGCGCGCATTTGCCATATCGAGAGTCGGGTTCAGGTCGCCGGGAGACATGATTTGCGCGTGCTGTCGCACGACGCGCTCGACCGTCCTCTGCCGTCGCGGCAGGGCTGCTACACCCTCTCGGACGGTCAGGTCTTCCTGGTCTCCACCGATGTGCAGACTTCCTTCGATAGTCGTTATTTTGGGCCGGTCTCCGTCGACGATGTGCTAGGTCCGGTCGACTATCTCGGCCAGTGGCGCGTTAGCGCCACGCGGGCATGGGCGGGTCGCGGGGCCGATGAATGATCGGGGGCGCGGAGGGCGAGATAAAAGGGGGTGTGCCCACCCCAGGGCCAAGCCCTGTCTGCACATCGGTTATCTCGGTTCCCACCCCGGTTTTGGGTGGGAACACTGTTTTGGGGTTTTGCCGGCTTTCATGGGCAAAAATCGTGTGCCCACCCGTTAGTGACCCTCATCCGGCCTCATCTGGCCTCTTTCCAGCGTGAGCGGTCGCGACGGCTTCGAAATCCGTCTCGGCAAGATCCGGACGCAGTCCGGCGCGCGCAAGGCGGTCGGCTTCTTCAAGCAGGTCGAGCGGGCGGCAAAGCGCGGCGGTCGTTCGGCGTCACGCGGTCGATTATCGGGTCGTTCGCCGACCCCCATGATGTTCTATCGACGCGTCGTCGTGAAAGCCTCGTTCAAACTTCACGCGGGCGGCGGGCATGTCGGCCTTAAGCGGCATGTCGACTATATCCAGCGCGACGGCACGGACGAGCGGGGCGAACCCGCCAAGCTCTATGGTTCTGTCGTCGAGCGCGACGTGATGGAATTCAACGATGACGGGATGGCGAAAGCCATTGCGGAGGATTGGAAAGACGATCGTCATCATTTTCGTTTCATCGTCGCTCCCGAGGATGCTGACCAATTGCAGGATTTGAGCGCCTACACGCGCGACCTCGTCAGTGAGATGGAGCGCGAGCTCGACACTAAGCTCGAATGGGTCGCGGCGAACCATTATGACACCGCCAATCCGCACACCCATCTGATTGTGCGGGGCCTCCGTAACGACGGTCGCGATCTTGTCATTCCGCGCCGCTATCTGTCGCACGGTCTCCGGCGCCAGGCCGAACAGCTCGCTCAAGACGAGCTTGGACCTGTCACTCAGCGCGAAGGACGGATGCGCCTGGCGGGCACGGTAGAGGCCGAGCGAATCACCGATCTGGACCGCACCTTGATGCGCCAAGTCGAGCAGGGGATCGTGGAGCTGTCTGGTCCCGCGCAGAAAGGTCGCGTCTGGCATCGCCAATTGCTCGTGCGGCGGTTGAACTTCCTATCCAGTCTGGGGCTTGCCGAGGCGCAAGGCAAAGGTCGTTGGATGCTTGCGTCTGACGCGCTCGGGCAGCTCCGGACCATGAGCGAGCGCAGGGAGCTGTTCGCAAGGCTGCACCAAGCAATGGACCGAGATGCAGCCGTGCCTATCACCCAAGACAATCTCTTCGATCCGAATGGGTCATTCTCGACGCCTGTGGCGGGCTGGGTCAAGCAGTTCGGGAAAATCGACGATACGCGGGGCCGAGGCTTCATCGTTCTTGAGACAACAGATGGGCGTCTGGTTGGCGCCAGCGTTTCCGATGATGAGACCTTCCAGACGATGCGAAAGGGGCAGGTCGTGGCGTTCGAACCTCACCCGAAAGGGCCGCGCCCGATTGACCGGTCCATCGCGACGTTCGCGGAAGCAAATGGCGGTCTCTATAGCGAGGTCCAACACGCTACGGAGAGCGACCGTGTGTCGCCAGCCTATGCCCAGGCACATGCACGACGGCTGGAGGCACTACGGCGGAGAAAACTCGTCATTCGTCGGGCAGACGGCACGTGGCGCATTCCGAGCGACTATCTCGAACGGGCGGCGCGCTACGAGGCGGAGCGTGCCAGCCGCCTGCCGACACAGGTTCATAGGGATAGCCGACTGACGCTGACCGAGATGCGGACAGCGCGCGGGGCAACTTGGATGGACCACCAACTTGTCGAGGGTGGTGAGAGTTCGGTTGGATCACCGTATATGCTGAAGGCTCTTAAAGCGCGCCAAACTTTGCTGAGAGGCTTCGGGTTTGCGGTGCACAACCAAAGCAAAGCCCCGGCTGATCTCGTCGAAAAGCTGACGGCCATGGATCTAAATGAGGCTGCCAAGTCCGTGTCGGCAGAGACTGGTAAACCCTATGCTGCCCTCGGAAACCGGAAAGCTGTTGAAGGGATCTACCGCGAAGCCATCGACCGACCCAGTGGACGCTTCGCCGTGATCGAACGATCGAAGGAGTTCACGCTCGTGCCCTGGCGACCGATCATGGAGCGGCGATTGGGGCGGAATATCATGGGTCGAGTATCGGCCAGCGGGATTAGCTGGGACGTGACGGGTCGGGTGGGGCCATCTCGATGACAGCCGATCGAATGAATTTTAGAAGCCTCAGCTCTTCAAATTGGCGAGAGTGTTGAGCGCATCGGGACTTAGTTTATGATGCTTCTCCAATCGCTCTATAGTGCGTTCTAGTACAATTCGGTTAACTGTCCGTCCTGATGCAGGCCCGTGAAGCTGAACCGCGTGCGCCCATGCCCCAACAAAATCATCCGGATCGCACCAGCGTTTTAAGGAAAAGTGTAAAATCATTTCATATACGGGTCGGGGCTCCGGCCATTCCCCTGTTTCCCAGTGAGTGATACTGAAAATCTCTCGAACACTCAGGTCACGTCCTGTGTCCTGTAGAGATATCATGCCGTCGCGATCAACAGCCCACGTATCGTTTTCATACGCATATTCGCCGTCCGCGAGAAGTCTGGGCGTAGAAGCTCTGGCGGAAGTATTTGAGAGACTCGTCTCCAGAGCGAGATCTGTAGACACCCTTTCCAAATCAGCGTGAAGTGCATCAAACCACGCCTCTATGCCGGGCGAACCAAGAGCTGGACGCAGCGTGTCCTTAAGTCGCGTGAAAAGACCCGCAATCCTCCCCAGCTTCTTTGGCTCTCCATGGGTGAGTCCGTCGATCCACGCCGCTACATCATCTGTAAACTCATGATGGGCCTTTGTTTTGGAGATGATAGGGCGCAGCACGATGGCCATGGCGCCTGAGACAACAGCGCCACCCAGAATGCCGGGCGGCCCGGCAACAGCAAACCCAGTCAGAGAGGGTAAAATGTAAAGGAGGCTAGCCGTTCCGGCCACCGTCACGAAATTCCGAATACTCGCAAGCGCAAATGCTTTGCGCTTTGGACTGAGAGGATCATGCGGATCGCTCGCAGCATAATCCCGCACGCGGGTCATCGCAATCGTATCGACAATATCCGGATAATCGAGCAGAGTTTCGGCAGCACGTACCACGGCCGTTGCCAGTGCACGTTCCTCTGCGGGTGATCTGAGTTCGCGTTCGGCGAGTGCTGTCAGGCTAGCGCCGATCCTGGTGCTTTGAATGAAGGGAGCATGCAGCTGGATAACCTTTTCCAGAGCCGCAATCTCCTCTACGCTGAGCTCTGGGTGTTCAAAATCATCGGCACGGCCTCCGAGCGTTTGTGCGAGGTTGAAACGTGTCCTTAGATCCAAACCGGTTGCATAAAGCTCGACTTGGTCGATAACCTCGATGTCCATATCGACAATGCGCTCATAGGCTTCGAGTGCTCTAAGTAGTTCTGGTGATTTGTTGCTCAATGTCGAGCAGCCTTGCAGTGCGGATTTCGTCGCTAACTTGAGCTGAGTGTGCAAGGCGACGGATATTGGCCCAGCATCGAACTTTTCAAATACGGGTACAACCCGTCCGTTGTTGACATGCCATTTTGGTCCGGGCGTTTGGGGGGCTGGGTTAATGCTCGACAGATTTGGGACGGGACGGTCGTCTTCGTCCAGCTCATACGGCGCGTCGTCATATCCGCTATTGTCAGTCGAATCCCACTGGACAACTCCGTCGGCCTCGACGGCGTCTATGGCCTCTTCAATCAGCTCTTCCGGATATTGGTCCGCGAACTCAGAACTAATTTGATCACGAGCGTCGTAAGGGCCGCCATGAATGTAGAGATAACCCCCTTCACGAGAATTATGGGGGAGGCGGTTCACTGGATCCTGAAATCTTGAAAAAAACCACTCGGTCATGTGCTCAACGGCGCGTTCGCGATAGGAATCGAAATCGTCTTCGTCGGGTTCATGCTCCAGATCAAAGTCGAAATCCTCAATTACCTTAAAACTTGAAGAGTGAAATGTCGTGTTGTTGAGCGCCCCCATCGGATACTCGCTCACGGTCCATTCCGCCTGACGGCTGTGATCATCTGTGTAGGTGAAAAGGTGGTGTATTTCTGGCCCCATGCCGCGGTCATCCCCGCCGCCCGCAGACTCATCGAGCTCTTCAGGATCGACGTCGATTAGCCGATCGCCAATTTGAAGCCGCGCCCGTCCGGAAACCGTGATCATGAGCCCATAACGTGAACGTAGGACGAACGAAACTTTACGGGCATCGGTCGGGTCTGCGAAGACACCTTCGCGTCTACCCAGCTTACTGAATCAGAGATCACGGAGCCCCAGATCCTCTGGCTCCCCGCAATGCGCGTCCACGGCGCTTTGCATCAGTACGACGAGATTGAGTTCATCTGAGCGCGCAGATGGAACGAGCAGCCCGTCTCGTTCGTGAAACTCGGCCGCCGCCGCGATCTCCTGCGTTCGCAGATATTCGTCGCCTAGGCTGACATAGGATGATCGGCCCCATATGTTCACATCGACACCCAGCGCCTCAAGGGAATGAAGCGTGCGAAATGCGATGACCTGAAGACCGCTCACCGGGATTCGGAATAGGCGCCGCTGCCGACCAAAATCCGGGGCAAAGGGTTGTTGATTGTTCAAATGATATCGGACTTCGGTGAGAGCGCCGTCTTCCGATAGAGAGGTATACAACACGTCGATATAACCGTCATCCCAGCGCGCCTTTGGATGCCAGCATGTCAGCGGATCGCGTCCGTCAGCAACAGCTCTGAAGACATGACCTGAAAACGGCTCAGTCGGGAGAGCCTCGACGGCATCTATAAGCTCGATGTCGCGTAAGGTCGGACGCACGCTCATAGTCAGATGTAGGCGTCAGCATCCAGGCGGGCGATGATCGTCAGAACTTCGTCCGTGCGGTTGGCGTGAATAAGATCGATCGCTCGTTCTCCACCGAGTTGCGGATGGCGCGAATGAAGCCAGAGCCGGATATTCTCCGGCTTGTAATAGTCGCGCAGTTTTTGGACCACATAGGTCAAATCCGAAATGATCAGCTCGTTCTGTGGCTGCGGCGATGCCTTTCCACTCAGCCAGCGCGACACTGTTGCCTTGGAAACATTGGTCAGCGCAGCAATGTCTGTGCCCCGCAGTCCACCTTGCTCCTGCAGCGTAGTGAGAACCCTGGGAACGGCGGCAACACTCATGGTCTGTCTTCCGAATGTGCGGGCATAGTCGTCTCTCCAAGGTGGGCGAGGGGAATAGGCGCACTGGCGCGCGTATCTTGCTTGTTCTGCACAACGTTGATCATGTCACAAGTTTTGCGAACCTGACTGGCATGTGTCGCGAGACGTTTCGAAAGGCTGTCTGCATCAACCTTGAGGCTAGCCGCCCTTTCAACGTCGAGCTTTAAAGCCGCAAGCTGTTCGGCTTTTCGCGCGGCTGGCTTTAGAATGTAGGTCTGAATATGTTCAGTACGGCGGGCATTCGGGGTTGCGCTTAACTGGGACATCGCGCGGTTTGTCTCTCGCAAAGCCACTTCCTTGGCTCGCTTCTTTAGATCCGTATAAGTCGAAAGCCCGGTATTGGAGGGGTCCAGAAGAATGCGTTTTCCTTTGGGCGCGTCGGCGAGAAGCTGTAGTTCCGCTTGGCTAAAATTACGACCAAGACTCGGGGCGCGCACATATTGCTTTCGACCCGTCTCTTCATCCAGACTATTTGAAGGGGACTTGATCGGCTTAATCCAGGTCTCATCGCTGAATTGATCGTTTTTCATGGCACCAAAGCTGATTCCGCTTGCCGCACCGAGGGAGAGAAGAGTCATTGGTTCAAGGCCAGCTGCGTAATCCAAAACAACGGGCAGACCGGTGTCTTTCAGAGCAGACAGACGCCGTGCAGACGTCCGAATACGCCCAGGTGCCGGATCCCGTTTCAGACCGGAGAGACGCATCCAAACTGAAGTCACAGGGCTGTCACTTAGGAGCGACGTCAGAGTCTCTGACACTTCATCGTCGCCGAGAAGCGTCAGACGACCGATAAATGACGACGCGATCGCCGTTTGCGTCGCGCCTGACCGATCGAGTGCGGTCCTGAGCACTTGCAGGAAGTCAAAGTCCAGACGCAGGGTCGCCAAGGCGGCCGTCGCTGATAGGTAGCGGCTCGGAGCGAGTATCACATGGGCCCCCGCCTTTACGGCGAGTGCCGCAATCTGATGCGCCATTTCTAGGTCGAATTGAGGGTTCAGCAGGGGTCCATCCGGTTCTGAAGTCAACCATTCTGCACCCCGCGCCCGACCGTTCCATTTGAAAGCGCAGGCGAGCTCGGCCGCTTGAGTATCCAGGATGATCTCATATCCATTCGCTCGCAACTCGGCGAGCAAATCGCTCTGCTGCGAAACATTACAAGCATCCACCACGGCCCGCTTGTCGGACAGAAGATCCAGAGAGTGGAAGTCCGAATATTGACGGTGAAAGTCCCCAATCCTTACAGCGCTGGCAAGGGGGGTTGTATGGGTGCGGTAGTTATCGAGTTGAATGACAGACACATATCGGATTTACAGAACAGTTTCAGAAAAGTCAATCATGAAACAGTTTTGGATGTATCAAAATACCTTGAGTAACCAGTGAGAGCAGTTCGACCACGACGCCGGCACAAAGAAGAGTCTCCGCTGCTGAGAGATAGGCCGCACGTTCGCGGGAACTCTCAAGCTACTGAAAACGGCGCGGACAACCTTCGCCAACCTCAAACAACCTCAATAGCTAAATCTCCAGTCTACCCTGATCTTAAGCCTCGAACTTCAACGAGGCGGATCCCGTGTCACCCAACTCCATTCTCATCGGCCAGGTCGGCATCGTCTTCACGACGATCGGCGCTGGCGTATGGGGCGCGACCCAGTGGGTGGCGCGTGAGTTGCGCAACGATCCCTTTCTCGGCCCAGCGTGGTTCTATGTTGACGGAACGCCCGTCTATTATCCGTGGCGCCTCTTTGAGTGGTGGTATGCCTTCGAGCCCTACGCACCAAACGTGTTCGCAACTGGTGGACAGATCGCTATCGGCGCTTCCGCGCTCGGCATCGTGTTTTCCATTATCGGTTCGGTCTGGCGCGGTCGCCAGGCCAAGACGCTGACAACCTTCGGCTCCTCGCGTTGGGCGAATGAGACCGATATAAAGCGCGGCGGTCTATTCAAAGCGGCGGGCGTTTTCATCGGCCGGACCAAGACCCGATACATCCGCCACGACGGTCCAGAGCACGTCATGACGTTCGCTCCGACTCGTTCCGGTAAAGGTGTCGGTCTCGTCGTCCCGACCCTGCTGTCCTGGGAACACTCCGCCGTCATTCACGACATAAAAGGCGAGAACTGGCAGCTGACCTCCGGCTGGCGCTCGACTTTCTCGCACTGTCTGCTGTTCGACCCAACCAATCGAGCGTCTGCAAAATACAATCCGCTTCTCGAAGTCCGCATGGGCCGCAACGAGGTGCGTGACGTCCAGAACATCGCCGACATCCTCGTCGATCCGGAAGGCGCGCTGGAGCGCCGCACGCATTGGGAGAAAACCGGACACGCCCTGCTGGTCGGCGCCATCCTCCACGTTCTCTACGCGGAAGTAGAAAAGACACTCTCCCGCGTCGCGTCCTTCCTTTCCGATCCATCACGTTCATTCGAGAAAACGCTCGAAGCGATGATGTCCACCAATCACCTCGGCTGCGGTGATGCAGCCACCCCGAAAGTTCACCCCGTCGTGGCGCAAGCAGCGCGCGAACTGTTGAACAAGTCTGACAATGAGCGCTCGGGCGTCCTGTCGACGGCGATGAGCTTTCTGGGCCTGTATCGAGACCCGACCGTGGCCGAGGTGACCTCTTCCTGCGATTGGAGGATCGACGACCTAGTAAGCGCGGAAAAACCGGTTTCACTTTATCTCGTTGTTCCGCCATCCGACATCTCCCGGACCAAGCCGCTCGTACGCCTCGTGCTGAACCAGATCGGTCGCCGCCTGACCGAAAAGCTCGAGGGTGAAGTCGACGGCAATGCGCGTCGGCAAGTCCTGCTGATGCTGGATGAGTTTCCCGCGCTTGGCCGCCTCGACTTTTTTGAGAGCGCGCTTGCCTTCATGGCGGGCTACGGCCTGCGCGCGTTTCTCATCGCCCAGTCTCTCAACCAGATCGAGAAAGCCTACGGGCCGAACAACTCCATCCTCGACAATTGCCATGTGCGCGTGGCGTTCGCTACCAATGACG
>JBCCCX010000104.1:0-10905 GCA_039033275.1 Pseudomonadota bacterium
CCTACCGCATGGTCGAGGCGCCGCTTTGACCGTGCGTCCCATCATCCTCGCCGGGCAGAGACTGGGGCCGGATGCGCTGTGCCAGCATGCGGGCGTGACCTTCAAGGCCGACATCCCGGTCGGCGGCGTCGCCATGCTCGACCGGGTCGCCGCCGCGTTGCGCGCCGCCGGCCTGCCCGACCCGATCGCCTTGTCCGGCTACCCCGATGCGCGCACCGGTTTCGAAATGACGGGCAGCGGGACGGGACCGGCGGACAGTGCCTTGGCGGCGGCGCAGGACGGGCCGTTTCCGGCGCTGCTGACGACATGCGATCACGCTTTGCTCACCCCGGAGATGGTGCGCGACTTCCTGCGCGACGCGCAAGCCTCAGACGCGGACTTCGCCGTCGGGCTCGCGTCACGGCACTGCATCGAGGCGGCTTATCCGGAGACGAAGCGCACCTACATGACGTTCAGCGACATCGCCGTGAGCGGGTGCAACCTGTTCTACATCGGCCATGCACGCGGGCTGGGCGCGATCGAGTTCTGGCGCGAGGCCCAGCACCTGCGCAAGAAGCCGATGCGCCTGGCCGCCAAGATCGGCTCGCGGATCACGGTGCGCTACGCGCTGCGCCGCCTCTCGCTGGCCGATGCGTTCGACTATGCCAGCCGGCGAATCGGCGCGTCCGTCGCACCGGTGTTGATCGACCATGCCGAAGCCGCTATCGACGTGGACAAGCCATCCGATCTGGAACTGGTCGAGCGCATCGTTGCGGCCCGCGATGCGTCGGCGAAAGCGGGCTGAGATGGCCGCGCCGGGCTCCACCCCATCCGGACCGGCGGCCGGGGCGTCCCTGGACGCTCTGGCAAGCCGCCCCGTCAAAGGCGTCGGCCGCCGCATCGCGTCGAATACAGGATTGTTGCTCGGCGCAAAGATCCTGGCGACGCTGACAGGGCTGGCCACGCTCTTGCTCGCGACCCAGACGCTCAGCGCGGCGGAATTCGGCACGATCGTCTTCATCCACGCCTACATGCTGTTCTTCGCCGAAGTCGCCACCTTCCAGTCCTGGCAGACGATGATCCGGTTCGGGACAGACGATCTGGTCTCCGGAGACCGAGGCAGCCTCACGCGCCTGTTCCGGTTCGGCTACACGCTGGACGTTATCTCCGTGCTGCTGGGCTACGGGCTTGCCGTGGCGGCATTCCAGATGGTCACGGTCGTCGCAAGCTGGCTGCCGGGCCTGGAGCCCGGGGAGGGCGTCCCGGTCGAGACGTTGCAGACCTACATCAATCTCTACTGCCTGGTCATTCTGGTCCGCTGCACCAGCACGTCGGTTGGCATCTTCCGCCTGTTCGACAAGTTCACGGTCCTCGCCGTGGAGGCGTTGGTCATGCCGATCACCCGCTTTGCCGGCGCCGTGGTCGCCGCCGTCAACGGCTGGGGCCTGCCGGGTTTTCTGGCGGCCTGGTTCTTCGGCTCCTTCTGCCAGTACCTGTTCCTGACGGTGGCCGGCGTGCTGGAACTCCGCAGGCGGGGGCTGCTCGGGGAAGTCGTCGCGGCGAAGATACGCTTCTTCCGCCCGAGACGCCCCATGTGGTCCTTCGTCATCAAGTCCAACATCGATTCCACGCTGGCGACTGGCGTGTCGAACCTGCCTCAGCTTCTCGTCATGGCGATGTTCGGACCCGTCTGGAACGGCGTCTTCAAGATCGCCGAAGAAGTCGCCAAGCTCCTCACCAAGGGATTCGCCCTGCTCGATCAGGTCATTTACCCGGAGCTCGCCAAGATGGTGAGCGAGGGCCGGTCCGACCGAATCTGGCGGGTCGTGTCCCGGACTGGGTTGATCCTGCTGGCCGTGGGCCTCGCCTTCTCTGCCATCATCATCCTGTTCGGCGATGCCGCCTTGATGGCGATCTTCGGGGATGCCTATGGGCAGTCCGCCGTTCTCGCAGCCATGCTCGTGCCCGCGGCGGCGCTCATGGGGGCGGGCGCGCCGCTCTACCCGATCTTCTATGCGGCCGACCGGCCCGGCGGCGCGATCATCGTGCGCAGCGCCTCGCTGCTTGTCTATGTCGCCACCTTCTTTATTGCGGCCTTCACGGTCGGACGACTCGCTCCGGGCTTCGCATCGATCGCAGCCAACGGTTTCGGCGTCGTCATGCTCGTGATATCGGCAAAGCGCGTGCTCAAAGCCATCGGTCGTTCAGGAACCTAGCCAAGCCCAATGTCCGAACTCGCCATCTTCGATCTCGACTACACGATCACCCGAAAAGGGACATGGGGGCGTTTCGTCAACTCCTCGCTGAACGAGCGGCCCGCGCAGATCGCGGCGCTCTGGGCCTCCGCGGGGCTGAAACAGGTGCAATACAAGATGGGCGTGGTCCCGCGCGTGTCGGTGAAGGCCAAGATGCTCCGCCACTCGATCGCGGGCCGCAAGCGCTGCGAACTGGGCGCGCTGGCCGACGACTTCGTCACGCGCGACGTGGAGGACGGACTTAACGGACGGGTCGTCGAAGCGCTGCGCGAGCATAAGCGTCAAGGCCATGTCGTGCTGATCGCGAGCGCGGCGGTGGACATTCTGGTGGAGCGTTATGCGCGCGCTTTGGATGCGGACGGCTATGTCTGCACCGCTCTCTCCTGGTGCGATGAGAACCGCCTGATGGGTCGCTTCGGATCGGAGAACTGCTACGGCCCGATCAAGGTCGAGCTCATCCGCGCTTGGCTCGATGAGCGTGGTATCGAGCCGACTCGGATCACGGCCTATTCGGACTGCCGGTCCGACGCCCCGATGCTGGAGATGGCGGACGCAGCCGTGGTGATTCCGCGTTGCTCCAAGGCCCGCGCCTATGCCGAGCGCATGGGCTTCGAAATTTGGTAATGATTGTGAGGGGAGAAGCGACTAAACGCCTATCCCGTGAGAGGCTGCACCATGCGGCATTGGCTGGGTCTGGGGTTTCGTCCCCGAAGAGAAAGAACACCGTGGATCTTCGGCTGAAACTGACCGAGACGGACCGCGACCGGGTCCGCGTCATGCTGCTGGCCAAGCATGCGCTGGGCGACGGTACGCTGGACGCAACGGACGGGCTGCACGCCGTCTACCATCACGAGTTGCGCCGCACGCTGGAAACCATCGTGCCGAACCTGTCGGTCGGCACGCGCTATGACGACCTGTTCGACCCGGCCGCTCACGACTTCCTCTTCACCATGCTGAACCGGGGCGGTTTCAAGAACTCCGAAATGTTCGGACCGCTCTTCGCCATGTGGCGTGGCGTGCCGCATCTGGGCGCGTCGCCCATTCTGCGCGGGATCGGCGACGACAAGCATCTGGCCAAATTATGCGCGCGCTCGCGCGGCGTGGCGACTCCCGACAGCGCTATCTACCGCAACGGCGGCGTCGCGCAGGACCGTCCCGCCTTCGCCGACGGCCCCATGATGGTCAAACCCAATGCCAGCTCTGCCTCCTGGGGCGTGAAGAAATGCGAGGACTGGCCGGCCGCGCAAGCTCATATGGCCGCGCTAATGTCCGGAGACGGCAAGCACGACGTCATCGTGGAGCATTTCGTGGACGGCATAGAGATCGCGGTGCCTGTCGTGCCGTCCGCAGACGGCGGGCCTGCCTGTCTCCCCGTGATGATCTATGACGGGGAGGATGTCCGCCTGCGCACCTACCAGGAGAAGCGGTTCCGCGAGTCTGATACGGAATGGCGCGTCTGTGACGATTCGACCATTTCCGAGCGAGTGCTGGCGGATGTGGCCCGCATGATGCCCGACATCTGGCCGTTCGACTTCGGCCGCTTCGAGTTCAAATATTCACCGGAAACGGGCGCGCTGCACTTTATCGAGCTCAATATGAGCTGCAATCTCTGGTCCAAGAAGACCGTGTCGAACAGCTGGCGGTCGCTCGGCTACGCGCATCAGGACCTGATCGAGACGATCCTGGCCGGATCCATGCTGCGCCAGGGCGTGATCGAGACCGTGCTAAGCGGGGAAGCGGCATGAGCGTTTCGGCTCTCGTTCTGGCTGCGCGCCGTCCCGGCGCGGTAGACCCGCTCGCCGCCAAGGCGGGCGTGACGCATAAATGCCTGATCGAGATGGATGGCGGCCCGATGATCGAATTGGTCCTGCGCTCGCTGGCCGATTCCGATCATGTCCGGGAAATCTTCATTTCCATCGACGATCCCGCCGCTCTGGACTCCGTGGCGATGATCCATGACGGCAGCCTCGGCAAGCCGGTCACGCTTCTGCCGAGTGCGGAAAACCTGTTCCAGAGCGTCAAGGCGGCCCTGTCCGTGACAGACCGTCTGCCCATCATCATCTGCACGGCCGATAATGCGCTGCAGACGGCCGAAATGGTGGACCATTTCTGCGGGCACTTCGAGGCGGGAGACTGCGACGCCGCCGTCGCGCTGACGCCCGCCGAAGTGATCTGGGCGAAATATCCGGACGGACAGCGCCGTCCCTACACGTTCAAGGACGGGAAATATTCCAATTGCAACCTGTTCGGCCTGCGCACGCCGCGGTCGGTCGCGGCCGCCAAGGCGTTCGAGGGCGGAGGGCAGTTCGGCAAATCCAAGGCGCGCATCTTCAAGGCGTTCGGCTTGTTGAACCTGTTCATGTATCACTACACGTTAGTGTCATTGGACGGAGTGTTCGCCCGTCTGTCAAAACGGTTCCGCGTCAAGGTCGTGCCGATCATCATGCCGTTCGCGGAAGCGCCGATCGACGTGGACAATGAACGCACGGAGCGCATCGCGCGCCAAGTGCTGGCCGAAAGGCGCAAACTGGCCACCGGGTAGAGGACGGGCGGCTTGAACCAACAAAGCGGCCATTTGGGAGGGCGCGAAGGGGAAGCGAAAACCCATGAGACTTCTGTCGACGCTTATGCGCCGGTTCGTCACGACCGGACGCCTGACCATAATCGACCATACGGGCACACGGCATGAGTTCGGGCCAGGCGGCGAGCCGGCAGCCACGATCCGCCTGACCGACCCGAAACTCTACCGTACGCTGTTCTTCAATCCCGAGCTCCATGCCGGCGAAGCCTATATGGACGGCACGTTGATCGTGGAGGAAGGCGGCATACGCGGCTTTCTCGAAGTCTTCGCGCAGAACCGGGACGGGCTGCGCGCGGGAGCCGTCCGCCAGCGGATCAAGAAGACGAAGAAACGCTTTCGCAAGCTGATGCAGCGCAATGTGCGCGAAGCGTCGTCCAAGAATGTGGAGGCGCATTACGACCTGTCCAACGATCTCTACCGCCTCTTTCTGGACGAGGACATGCAGTATAGCTGCGCCTACTGGCCGGAGGGAGACCCTGAGCGGGACGGCGTGGATACGACTCTGGAGCAGGCCCAGCGCGCCAAGCTCCGCCATATCGCGGCCAAGCTGAGGCTGGAACCGGGTCAGCGCGTGCTGGACATCGGTTGCGGCTGGGGCGGCATGGCGATGCACCTGGCGCGCGAACACGATGTCCACGTCACGGGTGTGACCCTGTCCCACGACCAGCACGCGCTGGCCCGCCAACGCGTCGAGGCAGCGGGACTGGGCGACAAGGTGGACATAAAGCTGATCGACTACCGCGACGTGGACGGCCCCTTCGACCGCATCGTGTCGGTCGGCATGTTCGAGCATGTCGGCGTGGGCCACTATCTGGAGTTCTTCACCCGGATCCACGATCTGCTGACGGAAGAGGGCTGCGCGCTGGTCCATTCCATCGGTCGCAAAAAAGGTCCGGGCACGACCGGTAATTGGATCCGCCGCTACATCTTTCCGGGCGGCTACAGCCCGGCCCTGTCAGAGACTTTCGCCGAAGTGGAGAAATCCGGCCTGTGGGTGACGGACGTGGAGATCCTGCGCCTGCACTATGCGTGGACGCTGGCGGAGTGGGACAGGCGGTTCCAGGCCAATCGCGACGCGGTCGTGGCGATGAAGGATGCGCGCTTCGCCCGCATGTGGGAGTTCTACCTGGTCATCAGCGAGTTTTCCTTCCTCTACGGCAACCATATGAACTTCCAGATCCAACTGGCCAAGGATGTGCATGCCCTGCCGCCCACGCGGAACTACATGATGGACGGTCCCGGCCTGCTGCACTAATGCCCCGCGCCATGACCGACGTTCTGAACGAGCCCGAGACCAAGCCTGAAAAACCCGCCCATCTGAAGAAGGGGCGGCGGGCCTGGGTGAAGACGAATGGCAAGAAGCTCGTGCGCGCCATCGCGGGCTATCAGTCGTCGCAATCAACCGTTCCGGACACGCCGAAGATCGACAACGGCCACTTTCCTTGGCTGAAGGATTTCACCGACAATTGGGAGGCGATCCGCGAGGAGGCGCAGGCCGTGTTGGCCTTCCGCGACGAGATACCGGCTTTTCACGAACTGTCGCCCGACCAGTACCGGCTGTCGCAGGCCAAGAACTGGAAGACCTACATTCTGTTCGGCTTCGGTCAGCGGATGGAGACGAACACCAAGCTCACGCCCAGGACCGCCGCGCTGCTCGAGGCCGTGCCGAACCTTCAGACGGCGATGTTCTCGATCCTCGCGCCCGGCTATCACATTCCGGCGCATAAGGGGGTGACCAAAGGCGTGCTGCGCACCCATCTAGGCCTCATCATTCCGGAAGACCGGGAGAAGTGCCGCATCCGCGTGGACGACACGATCACGGCCTGGAAGGAGGGCGAGATCTTCGTTTTCGACGACACGTATGAACACGAGGTCTGGAACGACACGGACGAGGAGCGGGTGATCCTGCTGTTCGACTTCGACCGCCCGATGAAATTCGGCGGACGGCTGCTCAACAAGACCTTCCTGCAGATCATGAAGCTCACAGCTTTTTACCAGGACCCCAAGAAGAACCTGGAGTCCGCCGAAGAGCGCATGGAGGCGGCCATCCGCCAGGCCGATGCCAATCTGGAAGCGATGAGCGACCCGGCGGGATAAGCTCTGTAAATCCATCGTCCCCGGCATTTGTTGCGGGGTCTGCTGGCGTGCTTTTTCACAAGAAGAGAGGCCGCCTACGCCATCGTCTTGTGAGCGTTCTATAGACCAGACCCCGGCAATAAATGCCGGGGACGTGACTATTTATCGAGTTACACCTACCGACCGGTATTCTTGAGCGCCACTGCCTCACAAGCAGTGCAATGTTTTACATCGCTTTGGCGTGAACGCTCTGCTCCGAGCAGTGGTCAAGGACCATGCAACCATCCGCCAGGTTGGTGCGAATATAGGTGCTATAAGAAAGAACCTACCGAACCATCCGTCCCCGGCATTTATTGCCGGGGTCTGCTGGCATGCTTCTTCACAGGAAGAGAGGCTGCGTATGCCATCGTCTTGTGAACGCTGACGAGACCTGACCCCGGCAACAAATGCCGGGGACGTGATGGTCTAATCCAGCTCCACCACTTCGTAACCCAGATCGTCCAGCCGGGCGCGTTGGCTGGCGGCGTCGCCGACGATGACGATGCGCATCGCGTCGGGCCGGAAGTGGGCCTCGGACAGGGCGCGTGCGTCCTCCGCGGTCATGGACTGGATTCGCGCCATGTCGGCGGCCTTGAAGTCCGCCGGGCGGCCATCGCGGCTGATGGTCTGCACCAGGCGGAGCTTGTCGGACAGGGTCTCCATTTCGAGCGCCTGGCCGCGCATCAGCGCGTCCTTCAACTCTTCCAGTTCGTCCTCGCTCATGTCGCGGCCGTGCGCGGCGATGATGTCGCGGATCAGTTCCAGGCTTTCGCGCGTGGCATTGGTGCGGACGGATGTGCGCACGACGAAGCTGCCTGCCGCGTCATCCGCCACGACGCCCGAACCGATCCCGTACGTATAGCCCTTATTGACGCGAAGCTCCGTCATCAGCTTGGACGTGTAGATGCCGCCTAGCGGGAAGTTCAGCGCGTCGAGCCGCGGATAGTCGGCATCCGCGGACGTCACGGACGGGCGGCTGATCCGGATCACGGACTGCTTGGCCTCCGGCACGTCGCGGAAGTAGATTGTCGTGCCGTCAACATCGGCCATGGCCGGGCGCGGCTTGGGCTCCAGGTCGCCCGCGACCGGATCGCCGATCGCGCCAAACAGCGACACGACCTCGTCTTGGTCATAGTCGCCGACGATGTTCAACGTGGCGGTGGACACATCGAAATGACGCGCGTGGAAGTCGCGCAGATCGTCCAGCGTCACTGCCTCGATCTGGGCTTGCGTGCCCGCGCCGGCGACCGACAGGGCGCTGTCTTCCGGATACATCAGGCGCGCTTCGGCCTGGCGGGCCAGGAAATTGGGGTCGGCCTGCTGGCTGACGGCGCCCTGGACATAGGCACGCTTGAGCGTGTCGAACTCGGTCGCGTCGAAAGCGGGCGCATTGACCATCGCGTCCAGCAGTTCGACCGTCTCCGCCAGGTTCCGCGCCAGCGTCTTGCCCCGAATCGTCGTGAAGCGCGCGCCGGTCACGACCTGCAGTTCGGAGCCCAGATTGCCGAGCGCGTCCTCGAACGCGGCTGTGTCGAGATCGCCCGCACCTTTGAGGAGCAGGTCGCCCGCCATCGCCGCCACGCCGGGCTTGTCGGCGCTTGCGCGGTTCTTGCCCGCGTCGAAGTCGATGGAGAATTCGATCAGCGGCACCTCGTCGGAATGCATGCCGACGATGCGCAGGCCATTTTCGCCTTCCGCCTGCCAGATGGCCGGAACGGGCAATTCGTAGGCCGCGCCGAAGGGCGGCTCCACCGTGCGGTCGAAGGCGGATGGGGTCGGCTCGAAGATGCGGGCGTCCGGGTCGTAGGGCACGTCCGCATCGGCGCCCTGCACCACCACTTCCTCCACGACCTCGGCGACTTGCGCCCCTTCCAGGGCGAGCGCGGGCTGGCCTTTCGGCACGAAGGAGGTCGCGACGTAGGGCCGGTCCTTGATGTAGCGCTCATACACCTCCATTACATCGTCCGCCGTCACGGCGCGCAAGGCGGCGATGTCGTCGTCCAGATAGCCCGGATCGTCGCGGAACAGATTGTATTCCGCCATGGCGATGGCCTTGCCGAGCGCGCTTTGTATGTCGTCATAGACGCCAACTTCGGCCTCAGTCTTGATGCGCTCCAGCGCGTCCTCCGGGATGCCCTCGGCCTCGAACCGCGCGAACGCCGTCTCGATCGCGGGCATGAGCGCGTCGATGTCGTCGCCTTCCTTGGCGGTCACGAACAGATAGACCTCGCCAGCCAGCTCCTTGGTGTAGTTGAAGGCGCTCACGGAACTGGTCAGCTGTTCCTCGTCGATCAGCACCGCGTTCATCGGCGCACGCTTGCCGTCCGTCAGATAGGTCATCAGCACGTTTAGCGCGTAGCTGTCCGGGTGGTATTCCGGCACGGCCGGCCAGACCAAGGTGAGCTGGGGCAGGGTGGCGAAATTGTCCTCGTGGACGAAGCTCACCGTCTCGGACAGGGCGGACGGCTGCGGCTCGGCTTCGGGAATGTCCGCGCCGCGCGGGATCTCGCCGAAATATTTCGTCACGTGGCGCCGCGCTGCGTTGATGTCGAAATCGCCCGTAATGGTGACCGTGACGTTGTTGGGGCCGTACCAGCGCTCGAAAAAATCCTTCGTGTCTTGCAGCGTGGCGCTTTGCAGATCCTCCAACGAGCCGATGACCGTGTGGTTGTAGGGATGACCCTCCGGGTAGAGCGCCTTGCCGATGACATAGAAATTGTGGCCGTAGGGCTGGTTGTCGACGCGTTGTCGTTTTTCGTTCTTCACCACCTGCTTTTCGCGGTCGATTACGTTCTGGTTCACCGTGTTGATGAACCAGCCGATCTTGTCGGCTTCCGCCCAGACGACCTTCTCCAGCGCGTCCGCCGGGACGGCCTGGAAATACTGGGTCATGTCGGTCGTGGTGAAGCCGTTCGTGCCTTCCCCGCCAATGCGCGTGTTCATCGCGTCCAACCCGCCATAGCCCAGATTTTCCGAATCCAGGAACAGCAAGTGCTCGAACAGATGGGCGAAGCCGGTCTTGCCCGGCACTTCGCGGGCAGACCCGACATGGACGGCGAGGTTGATCGCCACGAGCGGATCAGATTCGTCCACATGCAGTATTACGTCGAGCCCGTTGTCGAGCGTGAACTTTTCGAACGCCAGCTCCGGCAGCGCGGTCGAGGCGGCAATGGTTTCAGGCGCGGCCCCGTCCACATCGACGGTGTCCGGCGTCGCGGGCCCGCAAGCAGCGATGGCCAGCGTGGACGCGAAGAGGAGGGCGTAGCGTTTCATGCAAGAGTCCATGTCGATAAACGATAAGATTGCCTCGGCTATAGGGCGCGCCGCGCGTCAATGCTAGAGGCGCGGACATGGAGGACCTCCACGTCAAGAACGGGCTGCACGTGCCAGGTGCCGCGATCCATGTGGACGCGGTCAAGGCGTCGGGGCCGGGCGGGCAGTCGGTCAACAAGACCAATTCCGCCGCGCAACTCCGCGCCTATGTCGATGCGTTCGGCTGGCCCGACGCGCTGCGCGACTGCGTGCTGGCCCATTCGGACCAGCGCGTGAGCGAAAACCAGCGCGCCGTGGTCATCCACGTCTCCACGCACCGCAGCTTCCACCGCAATCAGGACGAGGCGCGCGACCGCCTCGCCGAACTGCTGCGCAAGGCGCTCCACCGCCGCAAACCCCGCAAACGCACCCGCCCGTCGCGGTCTTCTGTGCGCAAGGCCGTAAAGGCGCAGAAGCGACGCAAGGAGATCAAGGCGTTGCGAGGGCCGGTGGAGTGGAAAGGGTGATGTGTCTCGCCGGTTCTCGTCATCCCTATCCCTCCCCCGAGCAGGGGGAGGTGGCCGAGCGCAGCGAGGTCGGTGGGGGGTGGAGGCGTCTCGCGTCCACATGATTTCCGCCATAATCTTTGACCGATAGCTGGAGCACCCCCCCCCCACCCGTGCGCTGACGCGCAGCGGCCCACCACCCCCTGCTCGGGGGAGG
>JBCCCX010000105.1:0-10872 GCA_039033275.1 Pseudomonadota bacterium
CTGCCCGAACAGAGAAGACGTAAACTCCAGCAGATTGTAAAAGCGCTGCGAAGTTTTCGTCTTGATTTGAGAGACGTTTGAGCTCGTCTAAATCGATTGACTTCATTCCACTTTTTAAGGTTGTGACTGGGACAGCCATTGTCTCAGAGACAGAGAAAGTGGCCATAAATATAATCCTCCTAAGGTGCCGTCGATTTCTTGGCCGGGCCGTCGCCCGCGCCCGGCCCTTCGTCGAAGAGCGGCGTCGACAGATAGCGTTCGGCGAAGCTGGGGATGATCGTCACGATTCGCGCCCCGCGCATTTCGAGCCGCGCCCCGACCAGGAGGCTCGCCGCGATGGCCGCGCCGGAGCTGATGCCCACGGGCACGCCGTCCTCTGCCGCGACGTGCTTGGCCGTTCCGAAGGCAGCGTCCGAATTGATGGTCACGACCTCATCCACAAGATCCGTGTCGAGATTGTCCGGGATGAAGCCTGCGCCGATGCCCTGGATCTTGTGCGGACCCTTTTCGCCGCCGGAAATGACCGGGCTTTCGGTCGGCTCGACGGCGATGATGCGGCAATCGGGGTTCTTCTCCTTGAGGAACCGCCCGGCGCCGGTCAGCGACCCGCCCGTGCCGACGCCGGCGATGAAAGCATCGACCTCGCCGCCGCAATCCTCCCAGATTTCGGGTCCGGTCGTGGCGTAGTGAACGGCTGGATTGGCCGGATTGTCGAACTGGCCCGCGCGCACCGCGCCTGGGGTCTTCGCGATGATCTTCTCGGCTTCGGCGATCGCGCCCGGAATGCCGCCGGAGGCAGGCGTGAGCACCAGTTCCGCGCCCAGCAGCTTCATCATCTTGCGGCGCTCAACGCTCATGCTCTCCGGCATGACGAGGATGGCCTTGTAGCCCATGGCGGCCGCCGCGAAGGCTACGCCGATGCCGGTATTGCCCGATGTCGGCTCCACCACGATTCCGCCGTCCTTGAGGGTCCCGGCGGCTTCCATCTCGCGCAGCATGTTGATGCCGATCCGGTCCTTCACCGACGCGCAGGGATTGAAGAATTCCAGCTTGTAGCAGAGGTCGGCCGGCACGCCCTGGGTGATCCTGGGGAGCCGGACGAGCGGCGTGCCGCCCATCGTGTCGAGAATGCTGTCGTAGATCTTGCCGTGGGCGCGCATGGGTGTCTCCGGGGAAGTGCGTCCCAGACCTAAGCAAACGCCTTTTCGCCGTCCATCCTTATCGTGAGATGCAGGCCGCTGGGCGTGAAATCGCGCTGCACGGTCACATAGGGCAGCATGTCGAAGAGACGGGTGCCGAAACCGACCGAATCCGACGGCGTTACGGTGTGGGGGCAGCTTTCCCGCCATGCCAGTTCCAGCGTGTCCCCCGTCTTCGTCCAGACGATGTCGAGCCGCCCGCCCGGCTGGCCGAGGCAGCCATATTTCGCCGCGTTGGTCGCCAGTTCATGGCACACCATGGACAGGTCCTTGGAGGCATCCACGCTGAGCCGCACGGCCGGGCCGGAGAGGCTGAACGCGTCCTCTTCACCGTCCTGATAGGGGCTCAGCTCATCGGCCAGGATTTCCGACACCTCCAACCCACGCCAGTCGGCGATGGAAAGCAGGTCGTTCGTCCGGCTCATGGCATTCAGCCGGGCCGTGAAGTCCAGCACGAACGTCTTCACGTCGCCTGCATTGCGGCCCGTGATGCGGGCGACCGAACTGACCACGGCCATGATGTTCTTCACCCGGTGGGACAGTTCGTGGCCGATGGCTTCATTGCGCTGCTGGAGTTTGTAGCGTTCGGTGATGTCCTGCGTGCGCTGGATCAGGCCTATGATCGCGCCGGACTCGTCCCGGATGGGGTCCTGCGTGGCCTGCCAAAAAAGTTCTTCGACATGGCCGTCTTCCAGTTCGACGTGAAAGGGCAGGGCGTCCAGGGTCGTGGTCTCGCCTTCCAGCGTGCGTCGCCACGGGCCGAGAACGCTCTCGATCCGCTCGGGTGTTTCCGGAAACGCATCGAAGACATACTCGCCAAGGAGGTTGTCGCCGTCGCGGTGAACGGTTTCGAGATAGGCGTCGTTGAAGTAGCGGAAGCGGAAATCCCGGTCCAAGATCATAACCGGCAGGCTCATGCCGTCGAGCAGGCGCTTCCATTCGGCCGGGATGTTCATCCGGTTCCCGTCGAGCCATAGCCGCCCGCGCCGCGTTCGGTCTCGTCCAGTTCTGTCACCACGTCGAAGGCGGCCTGCGTGACCGGGGCGAGCACCATCTGCGCAAAGCGATCGCCGCGCTCCAGCGTGAAGTCCTCCTGCCCGAGATTGACGATGAGCACGCCGACCTCGCCGCGATAGTCCGCATCGATCGTGCCCGGCGTGTTGAGGACGGTAATACCGTGGCGCAGCGCCAGACCGGAACGGGGCCTGACCTGCGCTTCGTAGCCAGGCGGCAAAGCCATGCAGAACCCGGTCGGCACAAGCTTGCGCTCGCCTGGTGTGAGGGTGATCGGTGCGTCGATGGCCGCGCGCAAATCCGCGCCGGCCGCCTGCGCCGTCTCGAAACGCGGCAGGTCGATGCCGTCCATATGCGGCAGCCTGACGACGTCGATCCGAACGGTTTCCATCCCGCCCCGCTATTCCGTTTTTGACGGAATTGCGACCTGAAATCTTTCCGGTTTAATCTCCGTTGGGTGCGGTGACGGGTTTGACGAGGCCGTGATCACGCGCGGAGAAATCGCTCAGGCGCGACTCGAGCGCGTCCTTGAATTCCCCGCTCATCGGAAAGTCGGACGTGTAGCGGTGCGCGAAGCGGTCCTCGTCGAAGTAGAGCGTGAGGATGTCGGAGTCCGCGCTGTCGAAATCCTGGGACAGGGACAGCGGCACGCCGGTGGCCAGCAGGGCGTAGTCGGCCTCCGTGGGAACGAGATCGTTGCGGGTGCAGATCACCCCGCGGATCGGGTCGCCTTCATGGTCCAAGGATACGGAGCGCGCATCCTGGCGCGCGGCCCCGATGAAACCATTGGCGGGCTGGTAGGACGCGACCGTCATTCGGCCGCCATCGGCGTCCACGACCTCCTTCACGACAACCAGTTCGCACCGGTCGAACCCGTCGGCGAGGGCGGTCTGGGGCAATATTGCAAGGCCCAGAATGGCAGCGAAAAGGGGTTTCATTCTGCATCTCCGAAATGTGCGGCGATCCGGCGCGCAAGCGCGCGGGCGGCGGCCTGTTTGCTTTGGCGCGGCAGTCGCTCCTCGCCATCGCCGGTCACGATGATCATCTCGTTCTCCGCTCCGCCCATCACGTCGCCCGACACATCGTTGGCCACGATCCAGTCGCAACCCTTGCGCGTCCGCTTGGCCCGCGCGTGGTCCACCACGTCATGGGTCTCGGCCGCGAATCCCACGACCAGTCCGGGACGCTTATCGGACAGGCAAACTGAACGCAGTATGTCTGGATTTTCGACAAGCTGTAACGGAGCGGGCCCGCCTTCGGGTTTCTTAGTCTTGCGCTCGGTGCGCGTGGCCGGCCGCCAATCGGCCACGGCGGCGACCGCGACGAAGATGTCGGTCGGCCCCTCGCGGTCGTTCAGCGCCGCTTGGACGGCGTCGTGCATCTCCTGCGCGGTCTCGACCGGCGTGTTGGTCGTGCCGAGCGGTGTGGCGATCCCGGTCGGCCCCGTCACCAGCTCCACCGCCGCGCCCAGATCGGCCAGGGCCTGGGCGATCGCGTAGCCCTGCCGCCCGGAGGAATGGTTGGACAGGTAACGTACGGGGTCGATCGACTCCCGGGTCGGCCCGGCCGTGACGATGGCGCGCCGGCCCGAAAGCGGTTTGGGCGCGCGCATGCCGTCCAAAGTCGTGTCGCCCCAGAGCGCGCCCATCACCGCATCGGCGATGGCGTCCGGTTCGGCCATGCGCCCGTCGCCGAACTCCCCGCAGGCCATCTCGCCCGCATCCGGTCCGACGAACAGCGCGCCGCGCGACGACAGGGTCGCAATGTTGGCCTGCGTTGCCTCGGATTCGTACATGCGGACATTCATGGCGGGCGCGAACAGGACCCGCTTGTCGGTCGCCAGCAGCGTCGTGGTGGCGAGATCGCCCGCCACGCCGTGCGCGGCCTGTGCCAACAGGTTCGCTGTGGCGGGCGCGACCACGATCAGGTCGGCGCTGCGCGACAGTTCGATATGGCCCATCTCGCTCTCCGCCGTCAGGTCCCACAGGTCGGTCAAGACGGTCGACCCGGACAGGGCCTGCGCCGATAGCGGCGTGAGGAACTGCGTGCCGCCCTTTGTCAGGATCACGCGCGTCGCCACCCCCCGCTTGGCCAGCGCGCGGATCAGCAGCAGCGACTTGTAAGCCGCGATGCCGCCGCCGATGATGAGGAGGACGCTATTTCCCATGCAGGCCGCTTAGCGGTTGCGATGCAACAGGGCAAAGCCCCTGCGCGTATCCATTGCTCGATACTCTGGGAGGCATGCGATGCAGACAGTCATCTTCGACATGGACGGAACGCTGGCGGACATTTCGCACCGGGTCCATCATGTCCGCGCCAAGCGCAAGGATTGGCGCGCCTTTCACAAGGCTATTCCGCAGGACAAACCCAACCCGGCGGTGGTGGCGCTCTACATGACCTTGTGGCGCAGCGGCGAATACGACCTGCAGATCGTCACGGGCCGCAACGCGGCGCATCGTGGCGCGACGGAAGACTGGCTCCGCCGCCACGGCATTCCCTTCACCCGCGTGACCATGCGGGCTGACAACGATTACCGGTCCGACACGATCGTGAAGAAGGAGATTCTCGACCGCCTCCGCAAAGATGAGGGACGGGACGTGTTGTTCGCCGTGGACGACCGGGACGGTGTGGTCGGCATGTGGCGCGACAATGGCGTGACCTGCTTTCAATGCGCGCCTGGGGATTTCTAATCGGGAGTGGCTAGAACTGCGCCGCCGCCCACATGCCGCCGACGGCCAGGGCCGCGCCCGCGGCGGCGTAGGCGATGGGGCGCAGCGGGTTCGGCTTCCGCGCATTGACCGTCTTGACGGTCGGCGCCGTGGACAGGTCGATCTCGCCGTTCGCCCAGGCCTCAGCCAGCTTTGCAATGTTCTCCGTCGCTTCCGGCAGGCGGTTCAGCGTCTTGCGGGTCCGCTCCAGCCCGTCGAGCAAGTCGTTGAGATAGCGTTCCGGCCCCAGCTCCGCGCGCACCGCCTCCTCCACGATGGGGCGCGATGCTTCCCACATGTCGAAGTTCGGGTCGAGGCGGCGGGCCACCCCTTCGGCCTGCATCATGGTCTTCTGCAGCAGAATGAGCTGCGGCTGGAGCGGCATGTCGAACATCTCCGTGATCTCCAGCAGCTGCAACAGAACCTTGGACATGGACACGTCTTCGGCATTCTTGCCGAAGATCGGCTCGCCCACCGCGCGCAGCGCCGTGGCGAACTCCTCCACGCTGTGATGTGGCGGCACGTAGCCAATGTCGAAATGCACCTGCGCGATCTTGTAATAGTCGCGCTGAAGGAAGCCATAGAGCGTGTCGATCTCGAACCGGATCTCCTCGTCGCCCAACCGGCCGAGTATCCCGAAATCGAGCAGAACGAGTTCCCCGTCCGGTCCGCGGAACAGGTTCCCCTCATGCATGTCGGCGTGGAAGATACCGTAGGTGAATGTGCTGGCGAGGAAGCTCTGGATCACGGCGGTGGCGAGGCGCTGGCGCTCTTCCAAGGGCAACTCCAGAATGGCCGGCGAGGAGAGGGGGATGCCGTCTACCCAGTCGGTGGCCAGCACGTTCTTGTCCACCAATTCCCAATGGATGGCGGGCACGCGGAACAAGTCGGTCGCCTCCGCAATGTCGCTCATTTCTGATGCCGCCGCCGCTTCGAGGCGGAGGTCCAGCTCCAGCATGACGGCGCGGCGCGCTTCCGCCACGAACGCCTTGGGCTGCAGGCGGCGGATATAAGGCACCGCGGCGTGGGCGAGATTGGCGACTTGGGCAATCACGTCCATATCCCGCGTCATGCGGGCCACGATGTTGGGCCGTAATATCTTGACGGCGACCGTCTCTCCCGTGGGCAGGGTTGCCTTGTGGACCTGCGCGACCGACGCTGCCGCGACGGGCTCCGACAGGGTGGACAGCCGGTTCCGCCACGGCTCGCCCCAATCGTCCGCCAGCATGGCCTCGGCGGTCTCCATGGGAAAGGGCGGCACCTTGTCCTTCAGGCGCGACAGGCCTTCGGCGAAGACCGGGTCGAACATGTCGCCGCGCGTGGACAGGACCTGCCCGAACTTGATGTAGGCAGGGCCGAGCTTCTCCAATGCGTTGGCAAAGCGCGCGCCGGGATTGTCGTCCCGATCGCGCTTGGAAAAGAACCGCGACACGGCCGCGACCGCGCGCACGGGGCCGGGCACGAACGGCTCATATTCCTTCGGCACCAGCGCATCGTGGCGCACCAGTACCCAGCCAGTGCGAAGCAGGCGGAAGAATGTAGCGGAACGGCGCAGCATGAGTGGCGGGCTATAAGGCCGGCATAGGCATCGGACTAGGGGAAAGCGGCGGTCTGACGCGTCCGGCTTCGACTTGTCGCGGATGGAGGCGTTGCCGACTGTGTCGACGCGATTTCGTGTCCGCAGTCACTCTCTTTGCAGATATACAGACCTCTCCACAGGACTCGGCCCGCATGGTCTGGCGGAGAGCGGAAAGGACTCGTTAACAGAGGGTCCGGCCGATAGGGTCGGACACTCGGAACCGATTCTGTGCGACACTTCGTCAACACCGGAAACGATAGTCGGACCGGGCACGTAACGACACAAGATGTGCCGGCCAAGGCGCACAATAGATACAAGGGCTAGTGTGTTAACTCCATATTAGCCATAATCGCGGAGCAAGACGTTATGGGCATTATCGAGCCGATCGGCACTTCCACTCCTGGCCTATCGGGCAAATCCGGCCTTCTCCAGCCGAGCCTGACCTACAAGCCGTTTCGCTACCCGTGGGCGTATGAGTTCTGGCGCCGCCAGCAGCAGATTCACTGGATGCCCGAAGAGGTGCCGCTGGGCGAGGATCTGAAGGACTGGACGACCAATCTGACGGCGGTCGAGAAGAACCTGCTGACGCAAATTTTCCGCTTCTTCACCCAGTCGGATGTGGAAGTCGGCGGCAACTACATGGAAAACTACATGCCGCTGTTCAAGCCGGTGGAAGTCCGGATGATGCTGGCCAGCTTCTCCAACATGGAGACGATCCACATCGCGGCCTACGCGCTGCTGCTGGAAACGATCGGCATGCCGGACAGCGAGTTCTCCATGTTCATGGAGTATGAGGAGATGGCGGCCAAGCACGACTATCTCGGCCAGTTCGGCGTGGAAACCGACAAGGACATCCTGACATCCATGGCCGTGTTCGGCGGGTTCACCGAAGGGCTACAGCTTTTCGCCTCCTTCGCCATGCTGATGAATTTCCCACGCTTGAACAAGATGAAGGGCATGGGCCAGATCGTCTCCTGGTCGATCCGGGACGAAAGCCTGCACTGCGAAGGCATGATCAAGTTGTTCCACACCTTCGCCAAGGAAACCGGCGCGCTGACCTCGGGCGTCAAGGACGACATCGCCGATTGCTGCAAAACAGTCGTGAAGCTGGAAGACAAGTTCATCGACCTCGCCTTCGAGCAAGGCCCGGTCGAAGGCATGACCGCCGAGGACATCAAGCGCTACATCCGCTACATCGCCAACTGGCGCATGAGCCAGCTAGGCTTGTCCAAGATCTATGCGGGTGTGGACGAGCATCCGCTGCCTTGGCTGACGGAGATCACCAATGGCGTGGAACATGCCAACTTCTTCGAGGCGCGCGCCACGGAATATTCCAAGGGTGCGACCGAAGGCGACTGGCATGGCGACGGCGGTGTGTGGAGCAAGTTCGCCAATTACGAGGCGGCCCGCACCGAGGAAGGCGTCGGCTAGCCACACCGGATCGTCGCCGCGGGCCTTTTCGGGCCTTCTGCGGCGATGTTGCGCTTTCCAGGCGAGGCTCTGACTGATAGCGCGCGCTCCATGTCACTCATGGACCTGTCGGACCGGCTGAAGCCATTCAGGTCCATCTACAATTTCCGCGACTTTGGGGGCTATTCCGGCCTGGACGGCCGACCCGTGCGGACGGGGGTGCTGTTCCGCTCCGCGCATCTGAACAATCTTGTCGAGGCGGAGATCGCCGCGATCGACGCTCTGCCCGTCGGCACGGTCGTGGATCTGCGCCACGCGCCCGAGCGGAAGCGCCAGCCCTCGCTCTGGCCGCCTGCGCCAGACCGCGCGGCCGTCCTGACCCAGCCTGTCGACGACGCAGCGGAGCGGGCCACCGTCGCTCCGCACGAGGCGTTCGCCGAGACGCAGCTCCACACGGCGGACGATGCGCGCGGCTACATGATGGGATCCTACGCCTCGCGGCCGCACGATCCGGGCTTTCGCGCCCTGTTCGCCGAAACACTGTCCCGCATGACGCAAACGCATGACGAAAGCGGTGAGGGAGGCCGGGAAGGCATTCTCGTCCACTGCGCGGCCGGCAAGGACCGCACGGGCACGCTCGTGGCGCTGATCCAGGGCCTGTTGGGCGTGTCGCGCGACGACATCATGGCCGACTATATGCTGACGCAAGAGGCGGTCGACATCGACGCCATGCTGGAACCGGCCGCGATCCTCTACTCCAAACGCTACGGCCGCCCGATGGATGCGGAGTCGCTTCGGCCCATGTTCGGCGTCGAGCCCGCCTATCTGGACGCCAGCCTGGAGGCCATGGGCGACATGGAGGCCTACGCCTCCGATCATCTCGGTCTGGGCGCGGACAGGCTGGACGCGCTTAGGCGGCGCTATCTCGCGGCATAGCGGCCTGGGCGGCCCCGCTTAAGGAGTGCCGGTCGAAGTCTCCGTGCAGCTGACATTGTCGACCGTTCCCGTGCAATTGATCTCGGTCCAGCGACCGTCCGGGCCGAACTGTAGCACATCCGACTGGCGCGGCTTGAGCAGGAAGGTCTCTTCCAGGTCCAGATGGGTCGGCAGGAAGCTGCGTTTCGCCCCGGGTCCCGTGAAACCGAGCGGTTGATAGCGGTATCGCACGGTGGCGGCGACGATGCCCGTGCCCTTGGGCAGTATATCTTCGTCGAAATCAGATTTATCGACGAGGAAGGGCTGAAGGGAGCCGCTCTTGTAGCGGAGCAGCCCCTCGCTCTTCACGGTGCCGTCCGACAGGCGCTCGAAGGTCTGAATAGCCATCGCATATTGCTGCTCGGGCTTGAGCTGCTTGACGTGTAGCACGGCGGAGACAACATCCTCGGCCTGACCGGCATTGATGGAGGCGGACTGCGTCGCCAGGTCGCCTGCCACGCTGGCCGAATGCGACGTGTGGCGTTCCGCGTTCAGCGCCATGCCGAGCTCCGCCAGCCCCAGATACATGGCGATGAGCATGGGCGCGACCAGCGCGAATTCCATGGCCGCCACGCCAGACGTATCGCGCAGGAAAGTCCGGCGCAGCTTCCGCGACTTGCGGTGTTTCGGGAGGTCTCGGGTCATTCTATCAAACACCGCCATTTCCGGTCAACGCCGCTATGCGCGTGGAGAGATCCCCTCCGCATGAGCCGCTGGACGGGAAGGGTTCGTTCCGGAACGCCGTAACGGTGGAAATGACGTGGCGGCGGCTGTTGGGCACGCTTTCCAGCCGCGTCATGACGTTGGGTAGCGCCAGCGGGTAGTAGAAAGTCGCCTGAAGCACGACCGGCTCGGCCGGACCCGTATTGGCATAGGTGCCGTCATTGATCTTCTTGGTATCGTCATCCGGGTCGAGATTGCTCATGCCGGGATCGACCAGTGTGACGGACTGGAAGTCCGACGCTGTCAGAAGGTCGATGCGCAGATTTTCGCTGCAGCCCATCAGGTCCTTCATCTGGTCGCAGACCAGCGCCTTGAATTCCTTGACCTGGCCGCAGCCTTGAAAGGCGCCGACGCGGACCAGTCTTCCCGTATCGCTGACGGCCTGGGTCAGGACGGAGGTCGTGAAGAAGATGAGGGCGAGTTCCAAAATCCCGAAAATGAGGGCGAGGAAGGGGATGGCGACGATTCCGAACTCGATCGCGGTCGCCCCGTCCGAGTCGGCACGGAATCGGCGGCGCATCGCTCGCAAGGCGCGCAGCGGATTACGGTTTGGCGCGTGCCCCATTGCCGTCGTCTCCCATCCCGCACCGGGCAGGATCGCCTCGGACGTGCAGGGTCGGACGGACGACTAGGACATAGCCGTTAAAGAAGCGCTTCGCGACGGCGTGAAGAAGCGGTTAATTGGGGAAGTCGAAATCGTCGCTCTCGAAGGGGTCGCCGGACAGGCCGGGGTCCGATTCGAATACGGATGAGGGTGCGCTGATCCCCTGCGACGGCGCCGCGTTGGCGGCCAGGTGTTCAGGGCTATCGCCCAGGACGGGGGAGGGCTGGCAGTAGGGCGCGCAGCTATAGGTTTCACGCGACGTGGCCTTGAACAGGCGAACCCCGTTGCTGGGCGTGATGGCCGTGACCTGGATGTCGGCGTCGACCATGGTCTCGCCCGCGCGGTCCAGAACGATGAGGTTGGTCTCCCCGAAGCCGCGCCCGACGACCATGATCATGGTGGGCGAATGCACGGTGATGTCCGCGATGGACGGATTGCCCACAACGACGGACCCAGCGGCTGCGGGAAGGCGCAGAATCTGCGTCTTGTTTAGGTCGACACGGTAGATGGGCTCCGCGGCCGACGCGGGTGCGGACAGTGATACGCCGCCCAGGACCGCGGCCGCGAGAATGCAGCTGCGGCGTGCGGCGGCCCGGATCGTCTTATTCGGTCGGTCCATTGCCAGCCTCCATCGGTCGCGTGAAAATAACGCACGCCGGA
>JBCCCX010000106.1:0-10798 GCA_039033275.1 Pseudomonadota bacterium
TATCGGCCGAGGCCCGCGAAAAGCTCACCAAGGAGCTCAAGAAGCTCAAGCAGATGAGCCCGATGAGCGCGGAAGCCAACGTCTCGCGCAACTATATCGACTGGATGCTGTCCGTGCCGTGGGGCAAGAAGAAGCGCGTCCAGCGCGACCTGGCGAAAGCCCAAGCCATTCTCGATGCGGACCATTACGGCCTCGACAAGGTCAAGGAACGCATCATCGAACACCTCGCCGTGCAGACGCGCACAAAGAAGGTGAAGGGTCCGATCCTCTGCCTGGTCGGCCCGCCCGGCGTGGGCAAGACCTCGCTCGGCAAGTCGGTCGCCAAGGCGACGGGCCGCGAATTCGTGCGCGTGTCACTAGGCGGCGTGCGCGATGAGAGCGAGATCCGCGGCCATCGCCGGACCTATATCGGCTCCATGCCGGGCCGGGTCATCCAGTCCATGAAGAAGGCGAAATACGTCAACCCGCTCTTCCTGTTCGATGAAATCGACAAGATGGGGTCCGACCATCGGGGCGACCCATCTGCGGCCCTGCTGGAAGTGCTGGACCCGGAACAGAACGACACGTTCAACGACCATTATCTGGATGTGGATTACGACCTGTCCGACGTTATGTTCATCACCACCGCCAACAGCCTGAACATGCCCCAACCGCTTCTCGACCGGATGGAGATCATCCGCATCCCGGGCTACACGGAAGACGAGAAGGTCGAGATCGCGCGCCGCCATCTCATTCCCGAGCAGGTCAAGGAGAACGGCTTGAAGGCCGCAGAGTTCGACGTGTCCGATGACGCGGTGCGCTCCATCATCCGCTACTATACCCGCGAAGCCGGCGTGCGCTCGCTCAAGCGCGAGATCGCTCGCCTGGCCCGCAAGGCGCTGACCTTCATCATCAAAGGCGAGCAGGAAACCGTTTCCGTCACGCCTGACAATATCGGAGATTTCCTCGGCGTGAAGAAATTCCGTTTCGGCCGCGCCGACGCCGAGGACCAGCTGGGTGTCGTGACGGGACTGGCCTGGACCGAAGTCGGCGGCGACCTGCTGACCATCGAGGCCGTGTCCATGTCGGGCCGGGGCAAGATGACGGTGACGGGCAATCTCAAGGACGTGATGCGCGAATCGATTTCGGCCGCCAACAGCTACGTCCAGGCGCGCGCGCCGGAACTGGGCATCAGCCCGCGCGAGTTCCGCAGCCGCGACATCCACGTCCACGTTCCGGAAGGCGCGACGCCCAAGGACGGGCCGAGCGCGGGCATCGCCATGGTCACGGCCATGGTCAGCGTGCTGACGGGCATCCCAGTCCGGTCCGAAGTCGCCATGACGGGCGAGGTCACGCTGCGCGGCCGCGTCCTGCCGATCGGCGGGCTGAAGGAAAAGTTGCTCGCTGCTTTGCGCGGCGGTGTCACGACCGTGCTGATCCCTGAAGAGAATGAAAAGGACCTCGCCGAGATACCGGACAATGTGAAGGACGAGCTGTCCATCATCCCGGTCGGCTCCGTCGACGAAGTGCTGCGCCACGCATTGACGGCCGAGCCCGAGCCGATCGACTGGACGGAAGACGACGCGGCGCAATTGTCCGGCATCCTCTTGGGTGGGACGCCGTCCTTGGAGCCCGGAGTCCAGGTCAACTGATGAATCTGCGAAGTCAGGTCGCGTCGGCGCTGGATGCCGCCGGCCTGACTTCGCCGGACTATAGGGAAACGGGTGAGGGCAGTTGGCCCTCCGCCTTCGCCGTGTCCGACCTTGCCGTCGCCTCCATCGGCGCGGCCTGCGCGGAAGCGACTGCGCTGGCGGGCCGGAACGCACCCGTGTCTATCGATCGCCGGCTTGCCTCGCTCTGGTTCGGCTTTACCGTCCAGCCGCAGGGATGGGACTTGCCGCCCGTTTGGGACGACCTGGCCGGCATCTATCGCGCGGCGGATGGGTTTGTCCGATTTCATACGAACGCGGCGCATCACAAGGCCGCCGCCCTGCGCGCGCTGGGCTGCGCGGCCGACCGCGCGACTGTGGAAGCCGTGGTAGCGGGCATGACTGCCGAAACGGTGGAGAGTGCCATCGTCGCGGAGAACGGCTGCGCGGCACGGGCGATGACGGCGGAGAACTGGCGCGCTCACCCGCAGGGCCGGGCGGTTGCAGAGGAACCGCTGATCGCCTGGTCGGATGCGGGCGGGCCGGTCCGGTGGACGGGCGGCACCGAGGAGCGCCCTCTGGCCGGACTGAAAGTGCTCGACCTGACACGCGTCTTGGCCGGGCCGGTCTGCACCCGCACGCTGGCGGGCTTCGGGGCGGATGTGCTGCGCATCGACCCGCCGGGTTGGAACGAGGCGCTGGTGGAGACCGAAGTTACACCGGGCAAGCGGCTCGCCACGTTGGACCTCAAGACGGTTGAAGGGCGGGACCGACTGCTCGAGCTGATGGCAGGCGCCGACGTGCTCGTGCACGGCTATCGGCGCGATGCGTTGGAAGGTCTGGGGCTGGGTGACGCGGTGCGGCGCGCGGCCAATCCGTTCCTGATCGACGTGTCGCTCAACGCCTATGGCTGGACCGGCCCGTGGACGGCGCGGCGCGGCTTCGACAGCCTGGTGCAGATGAGCAGCGGCATCGTCCTGGCCGGGATGGCCTGGAAGGGCGCGGATACGCCCATACCGCTGCCCGTGCAGGCGCTCGACTTCGCCACGGGCTATCTGATGGCGGCAGCCGTCATGCGGGGGCTTCGCCTAGGGCAGGGCCGCCGGGCCCGCCTCTCGCTTGCGCGCACATCCGCCTTGCTGGCTTCCGTGCCGCCGGACAATGACGGCACGGGCCTCGCACTGGTCTCGGGCGCGGACCTGTCGCCCGACATGGAAGCCACGGATTGGGGCACGGCGCGGCGCGTGCGCTTTCCCGCCGACTTGCCGATGCGGCGGAGCCTCCCGGCCCGGCGGCTCCATGCCGATCCGCCTGTCTGGCCTTGACCTGGAAGCTACGCGCGCCATGTAGACGGCGTCAGAGGGCCGGGCGGCCGCTCGTCAAAGCCTTGCGCGGCGGCGAGAGGAAAGTCCGGGCTCCAGCAAAGCAGGATGCCGGGTAACGCCCGGCGGGGGCGACCCCAGGGACAGTGCCACAGAGAGAAGACTACCTCGCCGCGCGCGAGGCAAAGCTGAAAGGGTGCGGTAAGAGCGCACCGGGCCGACCGCAAGGAAGGCCGCCATGGTAAACCCCATCCGGAGCAAGACCAAATAGGGGCGGCGCATGCCGGGCTTTGCCGGTGTCGCCCGGGTCGGTTGCATGAGTGAGTCGGTAACGGCTCGCCCAGATGAATGGCCGCACAGGCGAAGTTTCTTCGCCGGACAGAACCCGGCTTACAGGCCCTCTGACGCTTTTCCCCAATCGCCCACGACGCAGTGGATTGAATCGGTTGCGTAATATTGTCTTATCCACAGGACTCACAGTCCATTAACGAAGTGGGGAATATAGCTAACAAAAGTTGAAGGTGGCGTTGATGACCATGATTTCCCACGGTATCCCATCAGGTGCCACGGCCCGCCCCATCCCTGACCGGCGGGCCGTGCGCGAGGTTGCTCCATGTTCCTGTCGACATCGACGCATTCGATCGACGCCAAAGGCCGGACATCCGTCCCGTCGGCCTTCCGCGACACGCTGGGCGAAGACGCGGCCGTCTATGTCTGGCCGAGCGTGCGCGGCGCTTTCCTCGAAGGTGGGGGTCAGGCGTTAATGAATTCCATACAGCGCGAAATCTTCGATCGCGTCTCTGACGGCTCTCTGTCGCCGGAAGAAGCTGAAGCGCAGCAGGTCATGCTGCTCGGCGAGGCGCGCCGCCTTGGTTATGACAAGACGGGTCGGGTCGTGCTGCCCGAAGCCCTGCGCGAACATGCGGGCCTTTCGGATGCGGCGACCTTCGTCGGTCTTGGCAACCGTTTCCAAATCTGGGAGCCCGGCGCGCACGAAGACCGCAAGGCGGCGATGCGCGACACGGTCAAGTCGGCCCCGTTGGTCATGGGTGTCGTGCGCCCGTGAACGAGCGGCCGCATATCCCGGTGATGCTCGACGAAGTACTGGATGCGGCTTCCATCGCGGACGGCGATACGGTCGTGGACGCAACCTTTGGAAATGGCGGCTATAGCGAAGCCCTCCTGAAAGCGGCCGATTGCCGCGTGATCGGCCTCGACCGGGACCCCACGGTCCGGCCCCGCGCCGACGCGCTGTCGAAAAGCTACCCGGACCGTTTTCGTCTCGTGGAAACCCCGTTCTCGCAAATGGACCGACACGACCTGCCGCGCGTCGATGTGGTCGTGTTCGACATTGGCGTGTCCTCCATGCAGATTGACCGGGCGGAACGCGGCTTCTCCTTCCAGAAGGACGGGCCCTTGGACATGCGCATGAGCCGCTCCGGACCGTCCGCCCGTGATGCGGTCATGCAGTTGGACGAGTCCGAGCTGGCGACCCTTTTCAAGGTCTATGGCGAGGAACGGCACGCCCGGCGCGCCGCGCGCCGCATCGTCGAGGCGCGCGCCGACGGCGATATCGCGACGACCGGGCAGCTAGCCGAGATCATCGAAATCGCCATAGGTCGCACGGGCAAGATCCACCCCGCCACGCGTGTTTTCCAGGCACTTCGAATCTTCGTGAACGACGAACTAGGCGAGCTCTACCGGGGCCTGTGCGCGGCCGAGACGCTTCTCAAGCCGGATGGCCGTCTCGTCGTCGTGACGTTCCATTCGCTGGAAGACCGGATCGCCAAGCAGTTCCTGCGCGACCGCGCCGGAGAGGTCGAAGGCGGCTCGCGTTACGCCCCCGCCGTGGCGAAAACGGGACCGGAGCCGAGCTTCACCCTGCCGCGCCGTTCGGTCGTCAAACCGACCAAGGCGGAAGAAGCCGTCAATCCGCGCGCCCGTTCCGCCAAGCTGCGGCTCGCAGTACGTACGGCCGCGCCGGCTCACGACTGCAATCCGGATGCCTGGATGCCGAGCCGGACAGCGCTCCCCACGCTGGAGGAATTATCGCCGCTGGAGCAACCAGCATGAGCGGCGCGTCCTACGTCTACACGCCCGTCGAACGGGCGTCGCGCCGCCTCGGTGTGCTGCTGCTTGTCGTGTTGGGCCTGACGCTGACCATGATGCTGTTCTTCGTGAAGACACGCGCCCAGGACGCTCGCGCGGAGGTTGCCCGTCTGGAAGCGTCGATCGCCGCGCACGAAGCCGCCATCGCCGTCCTGCTGGCCGAACGCGCCGTCATGACCAAACCCGATCGGCTGCGCCGCCTCTCGACAGAACGGCTGGGTCTCGAAACGATCGAGGTCGGGTCGGTGACGACGGTGTCCGACCTTGTCCAAGCGGACGGGGAGGGATCGTGAGCCTGTCGCCCTTCGCGTCCACCCGTGCCGTCGACCTGGCCGACATCGACCATGTCGCCGTGACGGAAGGGCGCATCCGCATCCGGATCAGCCTGATCATGTTCCTCGGCATGATCCTGCTGGTTGTCGCACGGTTGGCCGAGGTGGCGCTACTGTCCCCGGACCAGCACCGGCGCGCGGCGATCCCCGCGATCGATCAGTACCGGGCCGATATCACGGACCGCAACGGCATGTTGCTGGCCACGACCCTGGATAGCTACTCGCTCTACGCGGAGCCCGCGCGCATCTGGAACCCGCACGAGACGGCCAAGGCGATCGCCGCGATCCGCCCCGGTCTCGACGTGACGCGCGTGAGCGAACAGCTTGGCTCCGATCGCGCCTTTGTCTGGATCGACCGGGGCCTGTCGCCCAAGGAGAAGCAAGCGGTCTTCGAGCTCGGCCATCCCGGTCTCGGTTTCCGGCACGAGGCGAAACGCGCCTACCCGGTTGCCCCCTTGGCAGCGCATCTGGTAGGCTGGACCGACATCGACATGGTCGGCACGGCCGGCGTGGAGAAGGCCTTCGATGACCGGCTGACCCGGCCGTCTTCGCCGGAACTGACCCTCTCGCTCGACGGGCGCGTCCAGTTCGCCGTCGCCGAAGAGCTACAGCGCAGCGTCGCGCATTTTTCAGCTCAGTCTGCCGCATCTGTCGTGATGGACCTCACAACGGGAGAGATCATCGCGCTGGCGTCCGTGCCGGATTTCAATTCCAACGACTACGGCGCGGCATCGCCCGAAGCCCGCTTCAATCACGCCGCAATGTCCACCTACGATCTCGGTTCCGTCTTCAAGCCCCTCACGGTCGCGATGGCTCTGGAAGACGGGCTGACGGAGCGGGACGAGATGTTCGACGTGCACAAGCCCTACAAGGTACTCAACAAGTTCATCCGGGACGACCACCCGTCGCCCGTGCCGCTCAACCTTGACTACGTCCTCGCCGAATCCTCCAACCGGGGCACCGCCATGCTGGCGCAGCGTATCGGCAAGGACCGGATGCAGCACTATCTCGGCCGGCTGGGCCTGATGGACCGCGTGCCCTACGAATTAGCCGAGAGCGCCCGTCCGCAGATCCAGAGCCGATGGGGCGAGATGGCGACCGTGACCGTGTCCTACGGCCACGGCATTTCCGTCACGCCGCTGGCGCTGACGGCGGCCGTAGGCGCTTTGCTGAATGACGGGCTCTACGTGGCACCGACCGTGGTGATGCGCGACGTGACGCGCCCGCCGGAAACGCACCGCGTCTTCTCCAGCGGAGTGTCGCGCGATCTGGCCGATATGATGCGGCTGACCGTGGTCGAGGGAACCGGCAGGAAGGCCGACGTTCCCGGCTTCGGCGTGATGGGCAAGACCGGCACGGCGGAAAAGCCGATGCGAGGCGGCTACGATACGGACCGGCTCGTGACATCCTTCATCTCGGCCTTTCCCTATTCCAGCCCGCGCTACGTCATGATTGTCACTTTGGACGAACCGAAGGGCTTGCCGGAAACGCACGGTTACGCCACGGCCGGCTGGAACGCCGCTCCGACGACCGGTGCGATCATCAAGCGCATCGGTCCCATGTTGCCCGGCGCGCGCGATGTGCCGCGCCAGGCCAGCCTGGCGGTCGAAGCCCATGCTCCTGTGGAGGCGCTGCGATGAGCGCTCTGACACTCAGAGATTTCGGCCTGGAGTCCGATGCGCCTGTTGCAGGCCTGTCCTGCGACTCGCGGACGGTGGAACCGGGTTTCGTCTTCGCCGCCTTGCCGGGCTCCGCGCTGGACGGGCGCGACTTCATCCCACAAGCCGTCAATAACGGCGCGATCGCCATTTTGAGCACGCCCGACGCCGACAGCCAAGGCCTGCCCCTGATCACCAGCGACGCGCCACGCCGGGACTATGCGCGTCTGGCCCACCGCCTGCATGCCGGACAGCCCGAAACGGTCGTCGCCGTCACGGGCACGAATGGCAAAAGCTCCAGCGTAGAATTCTTGCGCCAGATCTGGGACTCAGCCGGACGCCGATCCGCCTGTTTCGGCACGCTCGGTGTCCGCACAAAAGATGGGCTGGAGCCGATGAGCCATACCACGCCCGATGCGCTCGCCCTGCACAAGACGCTGGCCGATCTGGAAGCGAAAGGCATCACCCATGCCGCCATGGAGGCGTCGTCCCACGGTCTCGACCAGCGGCGCATGGACGAAGTCGATATCGCGGCGGCAGGCTTCACCAATCTGACACAGGATCACTACGACTATCACGGCACGCCGGAGGCGTATTTCCAGGCCAAGGCCCGGCTGTTCACGGAACTGCTGCCGGAAGGCCGGCCCGTCGTCGTCATGGTGGACGACGAGGCAGGGCGGACGCTGCACGATATGTGCGTTGAGCGCGGCTTTCCGGTCACCTCCGTCGGCTGGGCCGGTCGGGACGTGCGGATCGCCGAGATCATGCCGCGCGCGGCGTCGCAGATGTTGACCCTCGTGATCGACGGCGAACACCATACGGTGGAACTGCCCCTCGCGGCCGAATTCCAGGCCCTGAACGCCGTAACGGCCCTCGGCCTTGCCCTCGTCACCGGGGTACTCAAGGAGGACGCGCTACGCGGCCTCGAAGGACTGACCGGGGTTGCGGGCCGATTGGAAATGGCGGGCCGTAAAAGCAACGGCGCGCCCGTCTTCGTCGATTTCGCCCATACGGAGGACGGCCTGTCGAAGCTTTTGCGCTCGGTGCGGCCCCATGTCGAAGGCAAGCTCCGAGTCGTGTTCGGTTGCGGCGGCGACCGCGACCCGGACAAGCGCTCCAAGATGGGTGCGGCCGCGTGCAGATTTAGCGACGACGTGATTGTGACGGACGATAATCCGCGCAGCGAGGTCCCGGCTGCGATCCGCGCCGAAGTGCTGAAGGGGTGTCCCGACGCTGCCGAGATCGGTGATCGTCGCGCTGCCATCGCTGAAGGGATCGCGCGACTGGAACCCGGCGACTGCTTGGTCGTGGCGGGCAAAGGGCACGAACAGGGCCAGATCGTGGGCGACACCGTCATTCCCTTCAACGACGTTACGGTCGTGCGGGAGCTGCTGTCTTGAGTGCGCTCTGGACATCCACGGAGATCGCGACGGCCACGGGTGGGACGGAAGCCCGAGCGTTCGAGGCGACCGGTCTGTCGATCGACACGCGCACGCTCAAGCCGGGCGATCTGTTCGTGCCCCTGAAAGATGTGCGCGACGGCCACGATTTCATCGGCGCGGCCATGGCGGCTGGCGCGGCTGGGACGTTGACTGAGCGGGATGGTGACGGTCCGGCGGTCAAGGTCGCGGATACGATGCAAGCCCTTCGCGATATGGGCCGGGCGGGTCGGGATCGAAGCGCCGCTCGCCGTATCGCCGTGACCGGATCGGTCGGCAAGACCAGCGTTAAAGACGCGCTGTACGTCATGCTGGGTGCGTTCGGGCCGACACACAAATCTATTCGGTCCTTCAACAACCATTTCGGCGTGCCGATCACGCTGGCCACCCTGCCGCGTAATGCCGAATTCGCCGTGTTCGAGACCGGCATGAACCACGCGGGCGAACTGACCGACCTGTCGCACCAGGTCGCGCCGCACATTGCCTTAATTACAACGGTGGCCGGAGCGCACCGTGAGAACTTCGACAGCATTGAAGGCATCGCCGACGCCAAGGCGGAAATCCGTCACGGTCTGGTGGAAGGCGGCGTGCTGATCCTCAATGCGGACAATGAATATACGCCGCGCATCGAAGCGCAGGCCGAGGGGCTGCACCGCATGACGTTCGGTCGCGCGGCTGGCGCGGACGTCCGTATCGTATCTTCCGAGCATAGAGCCGACGGCGGGACGGTCCGCCTCGACGTGGGTGGCCAAGCCGTGACCGTGGCTCTGAACGTGGCGGGCGAGCATTGGGACCACAATGCAGCCGCCTGCATCGCCGTTGCCCACGCCCTTGGTTTGGATCTCGCCAAAGCGGCTCGCGCTCTGGCAGATGTCAGCGCGAGCGAGGGGCGGGGCAATGTCGCGACATTGGACCTGGACGGACGCCGCGTCTTGCTGATCGACGAAGGCTATAACGCCAACCCGACCTCCATGCGTGCCGCCTTTTCGGCCGCATCCTTGCAGACTGGCCGTAAGCTCGCCGTGCTGGGTGACATGAAGGAGCTCGGTGCGGATGAGCTGGCCCTGCACGCCGCACTGGCCGCGCCCCTGACGGAGGCCGGTTTCGCGCGGGTCTTCACCGTGGGCGAGTGCATGCGTGCCTTGCGAGGGGCCTTGCCACGCGGACTGCGGGCGCCTCATGCGGACACGGTCGAGCTGATCGAGGATGCCGTGCGAGAGGAGTTGCGGTACGGGGACGTGCTGCTGCTCAAGGGATCGAATTCCATGGGTCTGGGACGGCTGGCACGCCGTCTGACGGATCGTCCCGGGGGGGAAGACTGATGCTCTACGAATGGCTGGCGCCGCTCAGCGAAGACTACCAGATCTTCAACCTGCTCAACTACATCACCTTCCGCACGGGCGGCGCATTGATGACGGCCATGCTCGTCGCCTTCGTCCTGGGTCCGCGCATGATCGACTGGCTGCGCGCGAAACAGGGCAAGGGACAACCCATTCGCGAGGACGGCCCGCAAAGCCACATTATCGAGAAAGCGGGAACGCCGACCATGGGCGGACTGCTCATCCTGCTGTCGGTGGTCATATCGACTCTGCTCTGGGGCGACATGCGCAGCCCGTTCCTGTGGACCATCTTCCTCGTCACGGCCGGGTTCGGACTGATCGGTTTCTATGACGACTATCTGAAAGTCAGTCGCCAGAGCCATAAGGGGTTTCCGGGCAAGATCAGGCTGCTGCTGGAGTTCATCATCGCCGCCCTGGCCGTGTGGATGCTGTCGGGCGCCATGCCTGCGGAAGATGGGTTCAACACGGGCCTCGCCATTCCGCTGCTCAAGGATTTCTGGATCAATCTCGGCATTTTCTTCATCCCGTTCGGCTGTCTCGTCATCGTGGGCAGCGCCAATGCGGTGAACCTGACGGACGGCTTGGACGGGCTGGCCATCGTGCCGGTGATGATCGCCTGCATGGCGTTTGCCTTCATCGCCTACTTTGTCGGCAACGCCATCTTCTCCGACTATCTCGGCGTGCCCTTTGTGCCGGGCAGCTCGGAGGTCATTATTTTCTTAGGCGCCATCATCGGGGCTTCGCTGGGCTTTCTCTGGTACAATGCGCCGCCCGCCATGATCTTCATGGGCGATACGGGCAGTCTCGCGCTCGGCGGCGCGCTAGGTACCGCGGCAGTGGCGACCAAACATGAAATCGTGCTGGCTATCGTTGGCGGCCTGTTCGTTTTGGAGGCCGTCTCGGTGATCGTGCAGGTGGCGAGCTTTAAATTGACCGGCAAGCGTGTCTTTCGCATGGCCCCGATCCACCA
>JBCCCX010000107.1:0-10780 GCA_039033275.1 Pseudomonadota bacterium
CCCTCCACGACGGATCGGTAGCCCGCCAGGTTCGACTGGCTGGACAGCACGTCCATGCTCTGCGCCCGGCTGATGCGGGGAATCCATTCCAGCGCGATAGCTGTCACGCCTGCTTTGGCGGCGGCATCGATGTATTTGGAGTTGTCCGTCGGAGATAGAAGGCCCGTGATCGCCGCACCGCGCGGCATGGACGCCAGAAGCTTGGCCGTCCCGCCCGTCACGGACAGGACAACATCCGCAGCCTTCACGGCAACCGTGTTGGACGCGGCGATGGAGGCCCCAGCCTCTTTGTAGAGATTATCAGAAAAGTCCGCTGCCTGGCCCGCCCCCTTCACGACCGAAACGTCGTGACCATCGGCAACATAGGACCGCACCGTGTCCGGCGTGGCCGCGACACGGGCTTCCGGCCCGGAGGCGTCTTTCAGGACGGTGATCTTCACGTATGTTCCCCTGACTTCGGCAAGACGAGTCAGCGGAACTCCTAATCGGAAAACGCCAGTGAGGCCAAGCCTTAAGGCGAAAGCGAAGAACTCTGCCTTTTATAACGAGTCGTGGGAGAGCCCCGCCAGCGGGGGTTGGTCTTGCCTAGAAGAGCAGACCCAAGATGCCGATCAGGACTGCGATAAGGACGGATACCCCGACCAGTATGGCATACCACTGGGCCTCGAACTTCATCACGACCCCAATGATCACGCCCAGCACGACGGTGATGAGAAGCGAGGTCATCCAACCCAGATTGACCCCGAACACCAGGATCGGGAACAGCAACGACACGATGATCGCTGCGCCGCCATAGACGGACATGTTCATGAATCCGGAAAAGGTCTCCTTATGACCTTCGATCTTCATTTCCCCGCGTTCGTAGTCTGTGTCGGCCATGATGTGTAAATCCCTCGTGCGGGCATCGCCCGGGTGCAACTTGTCGGGGCGCGACTAACAAAGCGGCCGCGGCGTTTCAACTGCCCTGCGATGGGTGAGCTTTAACCCGGCCAGCCCACTTCACTCCCCCTTAACCCTGTTTGCTGACCCGGCCTTCATCCCTTTTTGGGACACAGGTCCGGAAATGAAACGACGCGCGTCAGAACGCGCCACGAACGACCGGGAGTCCCATGTTCAAGACCGTCCTCATCGTCGACGACGACCCGACACAACGCCGCCTGCTCCAGGCGGTCGTCGAGAAAAGTGGTTTTTCGGTCCTGCAGGCCGGCGACGGCGATACGGCGATCGGCATGACGACGGGTGCGGACGCGTCCCAGATCGACGTGGTCCTCCTCGACCTCGTCATGCCGGGGCGGGACGGCATGGAGGTGCTGGTGGAGCTCGCCAAGCAGCGGCCCGAACTGCCCGTTATCGTGCTGACGGCCAAAGGCTCGATCGAGGCCGTCGTCAAAGCGATGAAGACCGGTGCGCGCGACTTCGTCGTCAAACCCGCCGCCCCCGAACGCATCATCGTTTCGATCCGAAACGCGTTGGAGATGAAGACGCTGTCGCGGGAGGTCACACGACTGAAAAAGACCGCGACCGGCGGGCTGACCTTCGACGACCTGATCGGCAACAGCGCAGTCATGCGGCCCGTCGTGGCGATGGGCGAACGCGGCGCGAAAGCGTCCATTCCCATATTGATCACGGGCGAGTCCGGCGTCGGCAAGGAAGTCATCGCCCGCGCCATTCAGGGCGCCTCCGACCGCGCCGACAAGCCTTTCATCAGCGTCAATTGCGGTGCGATCCCGGAAACGCTCGTGGAAAGCATCCTGTTCGGCCACGAGAAAGGCTCCTTCACGGGTGCCAACGCCAAGCATCTCGGCAAGTTTCAGGAAGCCCATACGGGTACGCTCTTCCTCGACGAGGTGGGGGAGTTGCCGCTCGACATGCAGGTCAAGCTATTGCGCGTCCTGCAGGAAGGCGAAGTCGATCCCATCGGGTCCAAACGGCCCGTGCCCGTCGATGTACGCATCGTGTCTGCGACGAACCGCGATCTTGCTGACTGCGTATCCGACGGGACGTTCCGCGAAGACCTATTCTACCGCCTGAACGTCTTCCCCATCGCCGTCCCCCCTCTTCGCGACCGCAAGGAGGATATTCCCGCCCTGGTCGAGCACTTCGTGTCGCGCATCAACGCGCAGGAGAAGATGAACGTGTCGGGCGCCACATCGGACACGATCGCACTGCTGCGCGAACAAGAGTGGAAGGGCAATGTCCGCCAGCTCGAAAACACGATTTTCCGCGCCATGATCCTCTCGGATGGAAACTCCCTGCGTCCGTGCGACTTCCCGCAACTCTCCGGGCTGACACCCTCCATGGCCGTGCCGGACGACGAACCTAATCCACTCGACCGGCTCGTTCCGGCCAATGAGAGCGAGGATACGGCCGCCGTCTGCCTGCTCGACCGGGAAGGCCATCTGCGCACGCTCGAAGACATTGAACGCGATCTGATCGCCTTCGCCATCGAAACCTATTCGGGGCATATGTCTGAAGTCGCGCGCCGCCTCGGCATCGGCCGGTCGACGCTCTACCGGAAGGTCCGCGAACACGCGCTCAATGTCGAGCAGGTCCGGTCGGCCTAACGAAATCATTACGGTTTCGGAATAGTCTTCACGCAAATACGGGCTGGAAACGACGATCATGACTGCAATCAAGAAGACTCTGCTGGCTTGCGCCGCGCTCGGAGCCATCGGCGCCGTCAGCGTGCCAGTGCTTGCCAGTCAAGGCGGAGGCCAAGGGTTGCGCGGCATGTTCCAGTCGTCCGGCGCAAGCCAGGGCGCTTTCCTGCCCGCGCAAAGCTGGCAGCGCCAGCGACTGCAAGCGCAATACGCCCCGCAGCAATATGTGGAGGCCGGCCTCTACAATTATAGCTACAGCGCCGCGCCCGTGCGTGGCAACGCCGCAAACCTCGGCCTGCGTGGGTATAGCGATCCACATTCGGTCAGCTACTCGCCGTCCGCTGCCCGGTCCTTCTACCGCGACCGCCATGTCGACGTCGGTGGCGTGAACGTTCGCACGTCGGTTCGCAACAGCCGCGACATGCTCGACTGGCAGGAAAACACGACCGGCCGCACCCTGACCCTGCTGGCCAACCGCGCCAATGGTGTCCTGCAACCCAATTCGCTCTATCTCGGCGGGGCGCTGCAAGGCGCGTTCATGTACCAGAAGACGGAAGTGGACGGGCAGTTCCCGCTCCTGTCGCGCTTCCCGTTCTTCTCCAACCGCACGGACGACGAAGCGGGCGTGTTCGCCATTAACAATGCCGCGCTGACCTTCACCAGCACGTTCGGAGACTGGACGACCCTTTTCCTGCAACCCGAATATAGCGAGACGGAATATCCGCGCGAACAGGACGAGTTCCAGCTGCGCAAGGCCTTCGTCGTCTTCGGTAATCTGGAACGCTCGCCCTTCTATGCCGCCTTCGGCCGCAAGACGATCGATTTCGGGAATTTCGACAGCTACAACGCCTTCACCAATAATGAAGGCCATCACTATTTCTGGGCCGTATCAGACCAGCCGGTCGGCGAACTGGGCTTCTACGCCAACGGCTTCAAGCTCGTGGCGTCGGCCTTTTCCGGCGGCCGTCAGCTCCGCGTCGCGCTAGCCGACGAAGAGAATAACATCGCCAACTATGCCTTCTCTGCAGAGAAGGAGTTCCTTCTGCCGCAGCAAGGCGCCTTCACGATCGGCGGCGGCTATCTTCACGACACAATCTACCGCGACAACTGGACCGCGCACACGTTCAATGGCCGCGCGACGGGTGCGCCGCCCGCAAACTTCATCCGCTACCGCAACAGTCTGGTGAACGCCTTTGCGGAATATAACAGCCCGTTCCTGGATGCGATGGTCGAATACACGACGACGCTGGAACCCTGGGCGGCCGCCATTCCGCAGACGGTGGACGGTGTCCCCTTCCCGCAATTCCTGATCGACCCGGCTGGCTCGACCACGGACCGAGATAACATCAACTTCGACGAAAACCTGTCGGTGCTGGTCGCGCAGGTCCGCGTCAAGCCGATCATCAATGGCCGCCGCGTCGCATTCGCCGCGTCTGGATCGTGGGGCAATCTGTCCGACGATACGGGCAATGTGAACGCTCGTGGACAACGCACCACGTTCGAAGACAATCAGCAACATGCCGTGAGCGTGGAATATCCGGTCAACGACTTCCTCGATGTCGGCGCGGAATATGTCTACAATAAGGGCTTCATCCCCTTCGTCGCACCGCAACAGGTCTCCAACGACCAGACCGAAGCCCATGCGTTGAATGTCGGCTTCAAGGTCCGGTTCTAGGCTTCACGCGGGCGCCCGCATGGCCAGCCTCGTCCCGCCCATGGGCGCAGGGTCGAGCGTGACCGTGCCGCTAATACTCTGGGCATAGAGACTTGTAATCCGCCACCCCTTGCCGCCTGCCTCTCCCGGATCGAAACCTTCCGGCAGGCCGCGTCCGCTATCTGATACACGCAGCAGATGCGTATCGTCGTCGTCAAAGCCGAAGACGAGATGGATCAGGCCGCCCTCATCCCCGAATCCATGGCGGAGCGCATTGATGATGGCTTCCGTCGCCACCACACCGAAAGCCTTCGCCTGCGACGGTAAGAGAGGGATATCCTCGATCTCGTGAAGCAGGGTCACGCGCCCGCCGCCGAGTGTCTCCACAATATCCCGTCCAAGAGCGCCGAGATAGGCGCGTGACGGAATGCATCTGTTGCCGCCTTCTCCCGGTTGTAGATGCGCGTGGATGCGACCGATGCCCATGATGCGCTCGCCTGCCGCATGAAGTGCATCGCGCAACGATACCTCTTCGGCCGTGCGGGCCTGCATGCGCAACAGGCTCGCGATCGAGGCGAGCGAATTCTTGATGCGGTGGTCGGCCTGTCCGATCCGAGCTTCGGCGTCGATCACGGCGTCGGATGTCGGCCGGGACAGGCACAGAACCCTGTCCACGCACGCACCGTCTTCACTGAGGATAGGTGTCAAACGGAACTGCCATTGACGGAGCTTGCTGGATCGAGACCGGATGGACAGAACCAGTTCCGCGTCATGGCCCGCCAAAGCGTCATCAAAGGCTTCGGAGAGGCGCAACGCGTGACGGTCCGGATAGAGGCCCACCCAGTCCGTTCCGGCCAGAATCTCAAAGGGCTCCAGCGTGCGCGGGCATCGTCCGTTGCGCGAAACAAAAGACACGGTTCTGTCCCGTTCGATCAGTATGGCGCAATCGGGGTGAGCGTCGAAAGCCGCTCTGAAGACGGCATCGACCGGATCTGCAAGACCCACACTTAATGCAGCCGAGCTTAAATCGTCATGGACGGCGAACTGATCTTGCGGAACGTCTGCGACGGTCTCCATTCAATGATCCTTCTCTGCGGATCAATTTTAACACGGATCAGATTTCGGCGACTTGCCTGGAGTTAAAGGGTGAGTCTTTCCGGATCGCACTGGCTCTCAAGCACGTCCCGTCTCTTCCAGCAATCGCGCAGCCGCCGCCAGGCCGCTGACATAGGCCCCTTCCACGCGTCCCCCCACGCACCAATCACCGGCAAGGACAACGCCGTGCGCCGGATCCACCAAACAGTTCTGCCCCACACCCTGATCGGCATAGGCGTAGAGCCAGCGATGCAGCGCGATGTGGGGCGCTTGGACGAGCTTTCGGCCGCACAGGGCCGACGCGCAATCCAGCAGGACCGACTGCACCCAGTCCCGGTCCGCCTCCGCATGGCTGTCCGACCAGTCCGGCGCGGCGTGGACCACAAGCGTGGAGAACCCTGTATCGCGTCCCGGCTTGCTCTGGTTGCGCGCGATCCAGCTGACCGGAAGGTCGCCGACCCGCAAACTGTCCCAGCCCGGATCGAACGGCTCCGGCCAGCCCACCATGAGGGCGAAGCAAGCATGCATGCGCACTTCGGACAGAATGGTTTGAAGGGATGAGCGCTTGGGAAGCAGATCGGCGGCCTGCGGGGCTGGGGCCGTGCAAATCACGCGGTCGAACGGACCTTCCGTGCTGCCGTCCTCGAATCGCAAAGTGAGGTCGCCGATCTTGCCCGCGATACTCGAGACGCGCCGGCCAAGGCGTATGTCGAGCCCTTCGGCGAGCGCTTTCGGAATCCCATTCATGCGCGGGGCACCGACCCAGCGCGGGCGGCCCGTATCGGTCGTCAGTTCGCCTTTGCGGATGTAGAGGCCGCGGCTTTCCCAGCGCCCGGCCGCGCCGCCCAGGGAGTCGACCACGCTACGGAACCCCGCATCCGCGACCGTGAAATATTGCGCGCCGTGGTCGAACTCATAGTTGCCCGCATAACGCGTACTCATGCGTCCGCCCACGCCGCGGCTTTTGTCGAAAATAACGACTTCATGGCCACCAGAAAGTTCGCGCGCCGCCGTCAGCCCGGCCATGCCCGCCCCGATTACGGCGATCTTCATGGCGTGTCCCTCGTCATCCTGAGCGCCGAACGCTTCGCCTTGTTCCAATAGCGGAAGAAGCGGCCCATGTCCGCGCCCTCCGCCAAAGTCGTGAAAGTCTGCTCGGACACTTTGGTGACCCCCGTCTTCATGGCGTCGACCGTCTTGCGCAGATACGGATCGGGCGTGTCGGCCATGTAGAGGGCGTCGGCACCAAGCCCGTCGAGAACCTCGGCTGGCTTGCCTTCCAGAATCTCGACTTTCATCTCGGCGAGGCATTCGAGGACGAAGACGCAGCGCTTCAACGACCAGTCGCGTCTTGCGATCTCTTCAGAGTCCCAGACATGGACGCGGCGCGCACCATCTGGTGCAGTGCCGAAGACAGGGTGCGCGACGGACAGCGCATCCCAATGCACCCAGATCACGGCGCTCATATTTTTCGTCCCTTCTTGCGTTTGCGGTTCGATGGTCCGTCCTGCCGAGGAACAAGCGAAGGCAGATTCGGGAACAGGCGCAGGTGCAACTCCTCGTAACTTCCGGCAAAGATCTTGTTCGTCCGGTAGCGCGTGTCCACCCCGCTCGCTCCGGCGAAACGGTCGAGATTGTCGAGGTTGAAATAGTAAGGCTTGTGGGAGAATGTCGAGGCGACCCACTGCCAGGACAGGTTGTTGGAGGCCGGATCGCCGTCCAGCAGATGTGACAGGAAAAAACGCGCGCCCGCCTGCCACTTCACCCGCCGGAAATGGCAGACATAGCTGGCGAGATAGAGCCGGGCGTGGTTGTGCAGCCAGCCCGTCTCTGTCAGCTCCCGGATGAACCCGTCCATCGACGCGACGCCCGTGCGGCCTTGCGCGATGTCGTCCGGCAAAGTGTCGGCATAGTCCTCCGGCCCGAACCCCGTCTTGTAGGGTTCGCGGTCCTCCCAGATACCCTCGCCGAGCTGAACGTAGAGGCGCTGCCAATAGTCGCGCCAGGCGAGCTGCTGCACCATCTTTTCTGCGTCATTCGCATTGCCGACCGCCGACAGAACCGTGTCTCGCACTTCGGCCAAGGACACGGCACCGTGACGGATGAACGGGGAAAGCTGCGTCACCGCGCCGTCCAAATGGTTGCGCGTGCGGCCATAGGCGACCGGGTCGACCCAGCCGAGACGGTCGAGCGCTTCGTCGCGCCCACCGACGATCGGCGACACATGCGTGTCGTCCGGCGACAGGTGCGGGCAGAGCGCGCGGGCGCGCGACACAAGTGCGGCGCGGTCGGGCTGTCTGTCGTTGGGAATGTCGGTGCCGGTGTTTGACATGGCTTGGAAGTATCTACGCAGCAGGGCCATGACGGGACGTGACGAAATGCGCGTTGCCGACGCGCCGCGGTTGCGTCCTCTCTTGCACTCGGCACGGCAGAGCGGCAGGGCGCGCTGATGAACGTGGATGTCTTCAGTCTCGACTTCGCCCTGGCCTTCCTGGACCGGATCGGTGTGTTAGTCTTCGCCGTCTCGGGCGGGGTCGTGGCAGTGCGCGCGAAAATGGATCCGCTCGGCGTGTTGGTCCTGTCCTTTCTACCCGCGCTGGGGGGCGGGACGCTGCGCGACCTCATCCTGGACGCGCCCATCTTCTGGCTGACGGACGGAACCGCCCTGCTGATGGTTCTGCTCGGCGCTGTACTGTCCTGGCTGTTCGCCAACCGTTTGGATGGGTTCAAGCCGATCCGGTGGGCGGACGCGGTCGGACTGGCGCTGTTCGCCGTAGCCGGCAGCGCCAAGGCGATCGAACTCGGCCATACCGTGACCATCGCGGTCATCATGGGCGGGGTGACGGCGTCGGCCGGAGGGCTGTTGCGCGACATCGTCGCCAATCGCGAGCCGCTTCTGCTCAAGCAGGACATTTACGCCACGGCGGCGCTGCTGGGCGGTCTCGGCTACGCCCTGTCGGACCAGGCCGGTCTGTCCTTCGAACTCTCGACGCTGGTCGGCTTCTCTTTGGCTTTCGCGGTACGGGCCTGCGCCATCCGGTTCGGCTGGTCGCTTCCCACAGCGCGCTAGGAGGCTTTGGCGACGTACAGCCATGCCTGTCGCCCACTGGCCAGTGTCACGGCCTGCCGCTCATAATCATCGACCTCGTAGGCATCGGCGCGGGCAAGCTGTTCGGGCGTGAGGGCGAAGACGGTCCCGTCAACACGGTCGTTCGCATCGTCCGTGCGGGTCACGATCGGATGGAACCGTTCCCCTGACAAAGCGAGCACGTCCGGGTCTGTGATCTCGACCCGATCCTGCCGGAAGCCGACCAGCGCGTCCGGTTCGCCCGGCACTTCCGCACCGAACGTTTCGCGCTGGACCGTCGGGAGCTGGAGCGTGCCGTAGGAAAAAAGGTGTTCCATCCTGTCCGGCTACCTTATGTCGGCCCGATGGCAAACCCGTCTCCGATCCGCCACGCCACATTATACCACTACCCGATCTCGCGCTCCGTGCGGGTTCGGATGCTGCTGCTGGAACTTGGCGTGCCGCACGAACTGGTCCGGGTAGACGTGTTGCGCGGCGAAGGGATGAGCCCGGCCTATCTGAAGATCAATCCGAACCACGCCGTGCCCGTTCTGCACCTCGTCTATCCGGACGGCCGGGAACAGACCCTGTTCGAGAGCGGCGCGATGATCCTGCACTTGGCCGACCTGCATCCGGAAACCGGACTCGCCCCGCCCGTCTCGGACCCGGTCGCGCGGGCGGATTATCTGCAAATGGTCGCCTTCAACGCCGCCCATCTGGACACGATCCTATGGAATATCCGCCTGCACCGCGACCTGTTTCCCAAGGGCGTCGCCAGCCCGGGCACGGTGAAGTTCAACATGAACAAGCTGGAGACGGAAATCGTCCCGCAGCTCGAGGCGCGCTTATCCCGGCATGACTGGATTTGCGGGGATGGATTCACGGCCGCCGACTGCATCACGGCGCAGAACGTTGGCTGGATGCGCTCATACGGCGTTGGCCGGGACGGTGTGATCGACGCCTACGCCAAGCGGTTGCAGACCCGTCCGAGCTGGCGCGAAGCCTATAGCGACGCCCGCGAATTCGAGGCGTGAGACACAACATCGATCAACTAACAGGTTTCGGGATAGCTTTTCTTGGAACCCTGACAGGATCGTTTCGTTGCTTCTGGATAAGAAACAGGAGACTGACCCATCAACGATTTGAACACCGCCAACCTAAACGCCACTTTCGATGCGCCCATTGCGCGCCTCACCGTCACCGGACCGGTGACCGACACTGACGCCAACGCCGTACTGGAATGGTTCAAGCATCTCGGCGATGCCGAAGACGCATACCAACTTTATCTTGAAATGCCGAAAATGAATTTCCCAGACCTCGGATCCGTGCGCAAGAGCTTCCTTTCGCTCGCCAACACCATGCGGGGCCTGGAAGATTGCGGCCGTTGCGCGGTCGTGACCGATAGCGCCTTCCTGCGCTCGAGCGCCAAGATCGAAGGCACTGCTCTGCCGCAGATGGAACTGGATGCGTTCGGTATTGTCGAGTTGGCGCAAGCCGAAGACTGGCTGGAAGCCGCGTAAAGCCAGTTCGAATGACAAAAAGCCTGGCCGTCGAGCCGGGCTTTTTTTATGCGTGAAACCTAGACTTTGCTGTCGAAGTCCGACGCGCTGTGGCGTTCGGTCAGGCCCTTGTCGTCCCAGGTCCGGTTTACGAGTTGTCCGCGCTTGAAGGCCGGGCGCTTGGCAAGCTGCTTGGCCCAACGCTGGACATGTTCATACTCGTCCACCTGAAGAAATTCCGCCGCCTCGTAGAGAAGGCCGCGCGCCATGCCGCCATACCAGGGATAGATGGCGAAGTCCGCAATGGTCAGCTCCGGCCCCGCGATGAACTCATTGTCCGCCAGCCGCTTGTCCAGCACGTCCATCTGGCGCTTCGTCTCCATGGCGAAGCGGTTGATGGCGTATTCGATCTTGACCGGTGCGTAGGCGTAGAAGTGTCCGAAACCCCCGCCCAGATAGGGCGCGCTGCCGACCTGCCAGAACAGCCAGGCGAGGCATTCGGCCCGGGCCGCACGCTCCGTCGGCAGGAAGGCGCCGAACTTCTCCGCCAGATAGGTCAGGATCGCGCCGGACTCGAAGACGCGCACAGGCGGGTCCTCGCTATGGTCCATCAGCGCCGGGATCTTGCTGTTGGGATTGACCTCGACGAAGCCGGAGGAGAACTGGTCCCCCTCCCCGATATTGATCAGCCAGGCATCGTACTCCGCGCCGGCGTGCCCCATCCGCCGCCAGCAACTCTTCGAGCATGATCGTGACCTTCACGCCGTTGGGCGTGCCGAGGGAGTAGAGTTGCAGCGGATGCTCCCCGACAGGCCGATTCTTATCGTGGGTCGCACCGCTGATCGGTCGGTTGATGTTGGCGAAG
>JBCCCX010000108.1:0-10748 GCA_039033275.1 Pseudomonadota bacterium
GACCTCATCATCGAAGTGGACGGCGAGGCTGGCCTGCGCTTCCGCGGCGACAAGCGCGATCTCGAAGACATGGTCGGCAATCTCATGGACAATGCCGCCAAGTGGACGGGGCGCGCCGTCGAAGTCACGCGCAAGGCGGATGGAATGAAGCTGCACATCACGATAGACGATGACGGGCCGGGCATTCCGCATGACGGGATCGAAACGGCTTTGAAGCGGGGCGCGCGGCTGGACGAGGCGACTCCGGGTTCGGGTCTTGGCCTGTCCATCGTCAACGACCTCGCCGAAGCCTATGGCGGCGCGCTGGAGCTCATGCCGTCCCCATTGGGGGGACTGCGCGCCGCACTCACCTTGCCGCGTGCCGTGAAGGATACACGATGACCGACAAGCCGATCGCCTTGGAGGACCGCGAACGGGATGGCGCGCGCCTATATTCGCCGAGTGCGGAGCGCAATAAAGGCGTGGTCAGTGCTTGGCTCTCCGACGCGCTGCCGCCAGATGCGCGCGTTCTGGAAGTCGGTTCCGGCACGGGCGAACACGGAGCCGCGCTGGGCGCGCGCCGCCCTGACATTGTCTGGCAGTATAGCGACCCTGACGAGATGTCGCGCGCGAGCCAGGCCGCCTGGGCGCGGGATGGCTGGCCCGAGCCGTTGGCGTTGGACCTGATGCGTCCCGATTGGGCGGCGGGCCTACCCCGGTTCGACGCGCTATTTTCGGCCAACATGATCCACATCGCGCCGATCGAGGCGACGAAGGGGCTCGCGGCGGGCGCGGCCGCATTGAGCGATATGGTCGTTCTCTACGGACCGTTCCTATTCGGCGAGAACAGCGCCCCCTCCAACCTGGAGTTCGATGCTTCGCTTAAGCGCCGTGACCCGCGCTGGGGTGTGCGGGAGTTCGAATTCGTTAAACATATCTTTGAAGTTGAGGGTTTTACTCGCGTCGAACGCTTCGACATGCCGCGCAATAACTGCGTCGTGAGGCTGTCCAGGCCCTGACCCGGAGACCGCCCATGCGTGTCCCTCTGATCGCTTCCAGTGCGGTGCTGCTGCTCGCGTCCGGCCCAGCTCTCGCTCAGACCGTGCCGATCATCGACATACGCCGTCCGTCCGTCGAGCAGGATTATGCACCCTTGCGCAGCGGAGCGGGCGATCCACCGGCGACCGTCGACCCGCGGCAGCCAGGCTTGATGTCCCTACCGCAAAACATCTTCCAGACGCCCATCGCCGGATTGCCGTCCATTGCCGACCTGGTGGAGCGGGTCAGCCAATCGACGGTCAACATCATCGTGACCACGGCCAATGGAGAAATGCTGTCCGAAGGGCAGGGGTCTGGCTTCGTCATCAGCCCGCAACGCGAGGTCGTCACGAACTACCACGTCATCGAGGGCGGGGAGACGATCGAAATCGAATTCAACGACGGACGGCGCTATCCGGCGCGCACGCTCGGCACGGATGAGGAGACGGACCTTGCCCTCCTGACGTTCGATACGGAGGAAACGATCCCTTACGTCGCGTTCCACAGCGGCGCGCCTTCGCGCATCGGCGATTGGGTCGTGGCCATCGGCAATCCTTTCGGCATCGGCCAGAGCACCTCTCTGGGGGTCATCTCCGCCATCGGCCGCAAGCGCGTCGATAGCGGATCTTTCGTGGACTATATCCAGACCGACGCGACCATAAACCGGGGCAATAGCGGCGGGCCGCTATTCAACCTGGCCGGGGAAGTGGTCGGCGTGAACTCCGCCATCTACTCGCCGACGGGTGCGTCCGTCGGCATCGCCTTCGTCATCCCGCACGAAACCGCCGAGATGGTCGTCGAGGCGATCCGCCGGGATGGCCGCGTGCGACGGGGCTATATGGGCGCGGGCTTGCGCGATGCCGTCTTCGAGATGGAAGGCCATCCCGGCGTCCTGAAATCTGGCGCGATGGTAAACAATCTCGTTCCGGGAAGCCCGGCCGAAGTCTACGGGCTGCAGATCGACGACATCATCCTGCGCATCGATAATGAACCCGTGCGCAATTCCGTCGAGGCGACCCGCGCCATAGGCGATCTGGCACCAGGCGATGTGGCGACCATCATCTATGAGCGTCTGGAAAAGACATACGAGTTGCAGGTCGCAATCGGCGAACGCCCGGAGAAAGCCGACGTGGAACGCGCCGCCGCGCTCAGCCGCGGCCTGCCACCGCCCCCGCCCAAGGCTGAGCCGCACGCCCGCATCGACATCAATACCGGCGTGCACGTGCTCGACATCTCGGCCGAATTCCGCACCGCCATCGGCATGCGCTCCGACCAGGTCGGCGTATATATCGAAAGCGTCGATCCGGACTCCGCCGCGGAGAGCGCGGGCTTCCGAATCGGCCAAGTCCTGCTGGAAGCCGACGGCACCCCTATTGCCGACGTCAATAAGTGGCGCTCCCTTGTGCTGAATGCCAAGCTGGACAAGAAGCGCAGCATAAGTCTGCGCCTGCGCCGCAAGGAAGGCGGGGAGACGACGCTCACCCTTCCTATGTAGGGATATCCCGACTTTGAAGGTCCGGCGTCTGTAACCTTACGGAATGGTCGTTATCTTTCCGGAGCGCCGCACGTTACCTATATGGACAAAGCATTACGGGGCGAACCGGACGGAAAGGATTGTCCATGCGGATATTGGTTGTCGAAGACGATGAAGTCGCGGCGGAATACGTCAAGAAGGGTCTGTCGGAAGCCGGGCACGTGGTCGATCTGGCTGCGGACGGCGATACGGCGCTGGAGATGGCGCATGCTGCCGATTACGATGCGCTGATCCTCGACCGGATGTTGCCCAAGCGCGATGGACTGACGGTTCTGTCCGACTTGCGCGAAGCGGGCGACGCCACACCGGTCCTGATCCTGTCCGCGCTGGGCGAGACCGACCACAAGGTTGAAGGCCTGCGCGCGGGCGGCGACGACTATCTGGCCAAGCCCTACTCGTTTACGGAATTGCTGGCGCGCGTGGAGGCCATCGGGCGTCGGTCCGATCCGACCGCGGCCGTCACCAAGCTCAAGGTTGGCGATCTGGAGATGGACCTGCTGGCCCGTACCGTGCATCGCGGCGGCCAGAAGATCCTCCTGCAACCGCGCGAATTCCGCCTTCTCGAATGCCTGATGCGCAATGCCGGGCGCGTCGTGACGCGCACCATGCTGCTGGAGAAGGTGTGGGATTACCATTTCGACCCCCAGACCAATGTGATCGACGTCCACATCTCCCGACTGCGCGGCAAGATCGACAAGGAGTTCGAAACGCCCCTGCTGCATACGGTGCGCGGGGCAGGGTACCGCCTCCAGCCCTGACGGGCGGGGTTTGGACTCCGGCACCATGAGCAAGGACGTCCACCCGCTCGGCGATCTTGCCGAGACGCTGGGGCGTTTGCTGCGCAACACGGTCTTCCGCCTCTCGCTGGTCGGCTCGCTCCTGTTCGGGGGGTCGCTCCTGGTCGCGCAGCTCATCGTCTACGATACGATCGTATCGTCAGAGGAACGCCGCATCGAGGGCGGCCTGCGCGAGGAGCTGGTCGAGCTGGAACGGCTTTTCGCGCAAGGCGGAGCCGCCGCTCTACAGACCGCGCAACGCAACGGTGTGATCGGTCCGGACGTGGATCAGGCGACGGCGCAAGCCATATTCGACCAAGGCGCCCAACGCACGCTGGAGCGGGTGATCACGCTGCGCGACCTGTCTCCGGACGTCTATTCCATGTTCGTTTTTAAGGACGCCAGCGCGACGGGGAAGATGGTCACGGATGAGATCGAGGCGCTGAAAATCGCCGCACCCACTCTCCAGCGCTATGACGAGGCCGACCTTTTGAGGGAGGAGGTCATCGCCGCCGTGGAGATACCGGACTCCGACATCATCGAAGAGCGGCGCATTCTTGCCATTGGAAACGTGCTGTCCCAGGACGAGCAGAAAGTGGGCGTCATCTTCGTTGGGCGGGACGTGGAGAATATCCGCCGCACGGGCGAACGCATGCGCGGCGCCATGGCGACCTCGTCTCTGATCGCGCTTTTCCTCGGCATCCTGTCATCCATCTTCGTGGCCCGACGCTTCGCCCGGCGCGTGGACAGCCTGAACCGGCTCGCCACGGACGTCGCGGCCGGTCACCTCGACCGGCGCGCGCCGCGCAACTATTCGGAAGACGAAATGGACCGCCTGTCGGAACACCTCAACGGCATGCTCGATCATATCGACCGGCTCATGCAGGCCATGCGCTATGCGGGCGACTCGGTGGCGCACGACCTTCGCACGCCGCTGACGCGCCTTCGCACCAGACTGGAAACGGCCGCCGTCGATGCGGGCGACGGGGCCGAGGCGGACGTGCTTTTCGCGGCCGCCGGCGATGCGGACGAGCTTCTGGGAACGTTCGACTCCGTCCTGCGGATCGCCCGGCTGGAAGCAGGAGACCGCCGCGAACTCCTCAAGCCGATGGATCCCAAACCGGTGCTGGACGACTTGGCCGAACTCTATGAACCGGCCTGCGAGGATGCGGGGCTCAGCTTCACGCACGACATCAAGGACGGATTGACCATCATGGCGGACCGGGGATTGCTGTCCCACGCCGTGTCCAACCTATTGGAGAATGCGATCAAATATGCCGGTGGGGGTGGCGGAACCCGGATCCACCTTTCAGCGGGGCGCGGCCCGCGCGGGCGCGTGCGCGTGACTATCGCCGACGACGGGCCGGGCATACCGGTCTTCGACCGGGAACGCGTGCGGGAGCGTTTCGTGCGTCTGGACAAGAGCCGGACCTTGCCGGGTTCCGGATTGGGACTGGCGCTTGTGGATGCAGTCGCCGACCTGCACCAGGCGGAGCTGATCATGGATGACGGGCTCGGCGCGCAGGCTGTGCGGGACGGTGAGGAGGACCATGATGGCCGTCCGGGGCTGAGCGTCGCGCTGGTCTTCCCCAAAGTGAAGGCGAAGCCGACCCGCTCGGCCGAGGGTGCGGGCGGCGCGGTCGCGTCCGCCTAGCTCGGTTCCACTTCGCGTTGCGCGGCCGGGAGCGGTTGGTCGTCCTGCCCGCCCTGTCCGAGCACGTTGGCAATGTCTTGTGCCAAGCGTGTGATCTCGTCGCCCACTTCGCGCTTCTCTTCCTGGACAGCCTTGACGACCGGCTTGTTGGGCAGCGTGAACGTGACGGTCGTGCCTTCGCCGAGCTTGGAGGCGATGCTGAAGTTGCCGCCATGCAGCTCCACTAGCGACTTTGACAGGGCCAGACCCAAGCCCGTGCCCTCGTGCTTGCGGGAATGCTGGCTGTCGATCTGCTCGAACGGCTGGGCCAGCCGGGCGATGTCCTCTTCGGAGATGCCGATGCCCGTGTCGCTCACATGGACGATGATCCCCGTCGATTTGGGTTCGACCTCCAGCGTGACCACGCCCCCTTCCGGCGTGAACTTGATGGCGTTTGTGGCGAGGTTCAGCAGGACCTGCTTCACGGCGCGCGGGTCGGCTTCGATGTCGTGCGCGTCGATATCGTCGTGGACAAGCTTGAGCCGGTTTTCGTCGGCGCGACCGCGCACAATGCGCAGAACTTGGGAGATGATATCGGAAATGGAGACGACTTCCGTGTTCAAGGACATCTTGCCGGCCTCGATCTTGGACATGTCGAGAATGTCGTTGATGAGGCTAAGAAGATGCTGGCCGGAAAACAGGATGTCGGAGATGTATTCGCGGTATCGCGGGTCGCCCAGCGGTCCGAACATCTCCTTCTTCATGATATCTGAGAAGCCGTTGATGGCGTTGAGTGGTGTGCGAAGCTCGTGGCTCATATTGGCGAGGAACTCGCTCTTGGATTGGTTGGCCTCCTCGGCGCGGATCTTCTCCTGCTCGTAATTCTCGGCCAGCTCGACGATGCGGGTCTGGGATTCGCGCAGGATGTTGATAGTCGATTGCAGCCGGTCGCGGCTCGCTTCCAGTTCGGTCTCGCGCGCGCGAATGTCCGTCACATCCGTGCCGATGGAGACGCGCGCCCCGTCCACCGTCTGTGTTTCCAGATAGCGGAGCCAACGGCCGTCCGTCAGCAGGATTTCCCGCCCGCTGCCATCCTCCAGCGTCCGGGCGCTCTCGATCATCTGGTTGGCGTAGTGGTCGACCGTGGCGTAATCCATTCCGGCCTGAAGGTTGCCGGGCTCGAAGCCGAAGAAGTCCTCGAACTTGCGATTCCAGAGAACCAGCCGGTCCGACTGGTCCCAAATGACGAAGCTATCCGACATGGAACGGAGCGCATCGAACAGGCGCGTCTCGGCCGCCTGGAGGCGGCGCTGCGTGGCTCGCGCTTCCGTCACGTCGATGGCCATGCCGATGATGATCTTGGCCTGGTCATGGCCCCGCAGTGACGGCACGCCGCGGCAGGCTACCACCAGCGGCGAGCCTTCGATGTTTAGCTCGATGTCGAATGCGCCGGCGACATGGGCGCGGCGGATCGTGTTGTAGAGCCGGTCGCGGTCGCTGGCTTCGAACAGGCAGAGAAACTCCGACAGGCTGACCAGCTTTTCCCGGTCCCCGATCCGCAGCAGCTTGGCCAGCGACGTGCTGACATAGGCCATGTTGCGGGTCAGATCGATTTCCCAGACGCCGCCACCGGAGCCTTCCACCGCGGCTTGGTAGCGCTGGCTGGACACTTCGTCTTCCACGCTGCGGGCCTTGAGCGCCTTCATCTGCGCAACCAGCTGGGTCACCAGCATCCAGCCAAGCCAGACGAGCCCGGCGAAGAGCAAGCCGAACATCAGCACATTCTGGGCGAGGAAACGCGGCATGGAGCGGTCCTGCCGGTCGAGCAGCAGCATCGAGCCGCCGGACTTTGGAATGGGCGCGGCCCCGAGCCATACCGGCGCGCCGCCAAAAGTCGTGCGGCTGACTTCCGTCCCGCCGAGTTGGGCAAAACGGTTCATGGCTGTGGGCGACAGCTCGAAATAGGAATAGGCGCCGAGCTTGCCGATGGCCGGTGGCGCGTCGATCAGACGCCCGTTGGATAGGACGAGCGCGCTATCGGGTCCGGTGTCGGCGGCCAAAGTACTGGGGCGCAAGGCGGAGAGAACGTACATGTTCCCGGCGCGCTGTGCGATGACAGGCGTTGTTTCGCCGGTTTCGGGCTGGATGAGCGACGCGATACGGATGCGGCCGTCTCCGACGCCTGCGACATCGATCTGCGCCAAGGCCGCGCCCATTCCGTCCGTTTCGGCCAGGACACGCCCTTGCGAGTCGATGACGGCGACGCCGCGCACCGTTTCGGATTGCCGTGCCAGTTGCGCCACAATCGACGGGTCGCGCGTCACCGACAAGGCGAGGTTCATCAGCATGCTCTGCGCATCGATCGCACGCGACACGGCCTGTGCCCGCACGTCGAGATCGGATCGGAAGGCAGCTTCCGTTTGGCTGTTGTAGCGCGAATAGTCGCTGATCGTCTTGGTCGTGAAAAGGATGAGGAAGAGCAGCGCGAAGGCACCGGCCGCGATCATGAGGTTGCGGAGTCCCTTCCCGCCGCCCACCGTGTCCGACAGCCGGTCGGCGATGCTGCCCTCAGCAGGCGAGGCGTCGGCGACTTTCACCGACGGCGACATGGCTGCACTTGCACCCATTCCGGCTTCCTGCCGCACCGGCGCGCTATTGGGTCGGGACTGCACTCGATTCACCGGCGGATGATAGGTGTCCGGCATATAAGGGGCGCCGGGCGGCCGTTCTGCGGCAGGCGGGGGCGGGTTCGCCATGGGCGGGGCGGTCGGAACGGCTTGGCCCGTATAGTTTTGCGGGACACTCTGTTCGGGTCGGTAGGGCTGCGGTGCCTGGGCGGCCTGTCCGGAGTGTTGCGTGCCTTGCGGATGCTCGCCTTGCGGATGCTTCATGCTCGTCGGCGCGCGGTGCGATGGCTCCGATTGAGCGCCGCCATAGGCCGAGCCAGCGTGGGTCAGTTTCTGTTGCGCCGGCATGGGCGGTTGGGCGAGCTGCACGATCGGAGGCGGCGTACCGTAGGGATTGGCTGGCGGTGGAGCGGCCTGTGGCTGGGACGTGGCGTGGGATTGCGGGACGTAGGGTTGCGGCACGTGCGATTGCGGGCCGTCCTGGTGCGGCGTCTCCGGGACGAGAGGCCCGGCATAGGGGTTTGGGGGAGTCGCCGCCATGATCGGATTTTCGCCAGCCTCCCCTGAAGAATCACCCTTGTTTTCGGTAAAGGGCCGCTTTGGTCCTGTCGAACCAAATTAAGGTTAACAGTGTGGTAAGACACTGCGGCATCACGGTTTGGAGGCCGTTTTATTTAGGGTGCGATTCGGCTTTCCAGTTCCGGTTTACCCAGTGCGTAGCCTTGCGCGGCATCGATGCCCAGCTCTCGCACGAATTTCAGCAGTTCGGCCGTCTCGATTCCTTCGGCGATGAACCGCACGTCGAGCGGTTCGCGCAATGTCAGCAAGGCCATGAGGATCGCCCGGTCGCGGGCATTGTTGTAGGCTGCCGCGACGAAGGCGCCGTCTATTTTCAGCCAGTTGGCCGGCAGGGCACGCAGATAGCGGATCGACGCCGCGCCCGCGCCGACATCGTCCAGGCAGACGGGATGGCCGCGCGCCTTGAGCTCGGTGATCAGGCTCTCGGCCAGGTCGATCCGGTCCATGTCCCAGCTCTCGGTCAGCTCGATCACCAGGCGCGTGGGCGAGGCGGTCAGGGCCGTCAGGCAGGCCAGGACGGACGGTTTGAAGGTTTCCCGGTCTACGGACGCACCGGACAGGTTGATCGCGATGCCCGGACCTTCGGGATCGTCATTGAGCACCAGGATCGCCTGCGCCAGCATCGACAGGTCGAGGTCCCGGATCACGCCGCTGATCTCGGCCGGCCGGATCACACCCTGCGTGCCTTGGCCGGCGAAGCGGACCAACCATTCATAATGGTGGATCGCACCCGTTCCGAGATCCACGATGGGCTGGCGCATGACCGTATAGCGCTGCTCGGACACATGTTCGCGGAAACCGGCGGCGGTCAGGACGTTGGACGGGCGGGACATCGGACAATGCGTAGACGCGATATGTCTAAGATCGGGTGAATGGCGCGGCCTTGCGATATGCGGACCGGCGCTCTAGCCTCCATCCATGGACCAGCGACCGGACAGGCCAGACGCTCCAGCGCATGCCCGCCAGTCCGGGCGCCGCTGGCCGGCGTTTCAGACAGTCGGGTCGATCAGCGCGATCGTCGTGGCCGTCGCGTCACTCTTCGTCGCTTGGGACGAGGCCAACAGCGTCCGGCGTCAACAGGCCGCCTCCGTCTTGCCCATTGTCAAGATCGTAACGCCGTTCATGAACGATGCCACCGACCGCAGCTTCCGGATCCTCGTCTCGAATGTGGGTCCCGGTCCGGCTTTCGTCGACAGATCGGATATTCGGTGGAACGGCCAGGCCCTCGATAGCATCGAGGCGCTCCGGCCGCTTATCGCCGAGCAGGTCGACGAGGCCGCTTTCTGGACGACCCGGCTGCAAGGGCACGTTCTCGGCGCGGGCGAAACGCTGAGAATGTACGAGATCGTCTGGGACCCTGCCCGGGACGGCGCGAACCAGTCGGCTGCATTGACGGCGACCTCGGTGTGGCGGAACCTGGAGATCGACGCCTGCTACTGCTCCGTCTACGACGATTGCTGGGTCACCACCATGAACCGGACCGGGCGGCCGGACCCCGTGGACAGTTGCGAAAGGCCCTGAGCGTTAGTCGCGGCTCTTACCGCGGCTCAGGCGGTCCGCGCGCTCCAGATAGGGCTGCACGGGTTCCAGCCGGTAACCTGGCATGCGCTCGACCATCTCGCGAAGCCAATGCCCGTGGCCCGCGCCGTAGACCAGCACGACCCGGTCGCCAGGCCGCACGAGCTGGGTCAGCTTGTTGATGATCTTGGCGTTGCGCATGAACCAATAGGCTGCGAGTTCCGGCCCCGGCTGGCGTTCGCCTTCGCCCAGTGCGATGACATTCCAATAGAAATCATCCGTGAATTCCGGACCATTCATCATGGCAAGTAAAGCGGAAATGGTATCGGTTTTCTGTCGCGCTTCGAAGCTGGACATGAATCCGGACCAGTTGGACAAGGCTTCCAGATCTGCCAGCCGCCCCGTGTCGTCCGCAAATTGCTCCAGCATATCGTAGGGAAAATAATTGGGTTCGCCGTCGCCGGGCTGTTCGTCGACAGCGTAGACCCGGTCGATCCCGGCCCGGTCTGCGAGCCTGTATCCGATCTGGACGCGTTCGTCCCGCTGCTCCGCGAGCATATCGGGCCCGTACTCCGCCCAGACCGGGTCGGTGTAGGGCGGGGGCGCCGTGCGTTCCACCGCGACCACGGTCGGTGCGAACTCTGCCAGGACATCGGCCAGGACGGCCAACTCCGCCTGACGGTGCGGGGTGAGCACGTCTTCGGCATCCAGATTGTTCAGGTCCTGACCGGGATTGGCGAAATGATAGGTCCCCAGCACCATCACCGTGACGTCATTCGGCGAAACGGCCGGCTGCGGCAGCACGGCTGTCGTGCAGGCGGCAAAGAACAGCGATGCGAGCGAAAGGGCCGTGCTGCGAAGCGATATCATTCAGCCATCCTCTGCGCGATTTCCAGCACGTTCTTGCTGGGTTTCGCGTCGATTATCCGGTCCAATTCCTGCCGGATCAGGGCTTGGCGCCTCTTGTCGAGCTTCCGCCAGATCTCGAAGGCGCCGAGCAGGCGCGCGGCGACGGATGGGTTGCGGTCGTCCATGTCGAGCACCTGATCGGCGAAGAAACGGTA
>JBCCCX010000109.1:0-10714 GCA_039033275.1 Pseudomonadota bacterium
GCGCACGCCGCCGACCGTCATCACCGCGGTCGTGCGCAGCCCCGCCATGGTGGAACGCTACAACCGGGCGCTGGAGCATCTGATCGGGCGGCGGACCGAGCTGCCGGACTTCCACATCGACATCGCCGGCTTTTCCCCGGAGATCGCGGACGAGTTCGACGATCCCTATTACCTGAACCCGCACGGCGCGAACCAGATGTTCATCCTGCTGTCGACCGACCAGAAGACGGCGCCTTTGCTCAACTCCAAATTCTCGACCTCGCGTTCCATCCTGCGGCGCTACATGGACGACAATGAGGACCAGCTTTTCGCCCTGACGGCGCGCGAGGCCGTGGCGGGGGAGCTGCTGGACTCGGTCTTCAAGATCAGTGATCCGGCCGACCTGCTCGACATCAACCGCATCGAAGTCAGCGCCGACACGACCCAGGCCCATGTGGAGGAGGCGGAAAGCCTGTCCGCGCGCATCGAGCGGTTCATGGCCGAGGACGACGCCTGGTGGGACGACGTTCTGATCGCGGAGATGATCGAGCTGGCCAAGCGCACGGGCAACATCCAACGCAATCCGGTGAAGTTGGAAAACCAGGTCTTCACGCAAGGCAATTACTTCACCACCCATCTGGGCGGGGTCTACGTGTTCCGCGACGCCGACACGCCGACCGTCATTGCGCGCGCCGACATGCCGGGGCTGAGGGAGCTCGAAATCGCCCAGGTGCTGACCTTCGACCAGCGCGCCGAAATCTCCGACTGGCTCTACGAGGAAGGATTGACCGAGCTGATCGTGCAGCGGCCCAATGCGGACAGCGCGCTGATCATCCGTCAGAAGATGGATTTCATCGTCGCCATGGTGGCGGCCGAGGCCGGGCACGAACTGGATGGGCTGTCCCGTCGCAACATGCGCCAGCTGGAGCGGCGCTATGCGCGCGACCTGCCGCCCGAATATGAGGGGCTGATGGAGGTGTGGCGCTGGGCGTCCATGGGCGGGCGCGTGCCCAAGCTCGGGCCCGACCACCCGGCCTTTTTCTACGCGCTCCGAGCGTCGGCCCACCGCGACCGGGATCTGGTCAACATGCTGCTGACCGACCTGTCCCGGCTGGATTTCCGCCAGCTCTACATCTGCCACAAGCCGCTTTTCTACGAAGCCTACCGCAGCTGGCCGGACAGCAAGCGCGCCTTCGTGGTCAAATTCCTGGAAGAGGAATATGCCGTCGACAAGGCGGGCGCGCGCGAAGCCCTGTTCGGCCCGGAACCGTCCATGAGCGAGACGCCGGAGGCGACGCACCGCCCACAGTCCAGACGGAAAGAGCGCGTCAATCCCTGGGCCAAGAGCCGGGGCTGGAAGAGCCGCGAGGACGATGACGACCGGGACGACGATGATGATCGGGACGATTGGCGGCACCGGTCCAAAGGACGCCGCGCCTATGATAAGAGGCAGCGCGAAAGGGACCGCAAGAAGAAGAAACGGAAACGCTAGATGCGGGGACTGATCTCATGCTCGGATTGATAAGGGCGATTGTCGTCATCTTCGCGATCCTGACGGTCGTCTATGTCGCCCTGTCGCAATGGAGCCGGTGGCGCGAACGCGCCCGGCTGCGCGACGAGTACGAAGCCGGCACGGACATATTGCGCCGCACCGCCACGGAAGAGGAATATGTGGCGCGCGGCATGACGGCCTACAGCCGCTCGCTGCGGCCCAAACTCTTCCTGTTCGTCTACGCCGTGCCGGGCCTGCTGGCGACCGGCCTGGTGTGGCTGGCCCAATATGGATGAGACGGCACGGATGAGGAGCCCGACGATGAAATATCTCAAGCACATTCCCGCCCTGCTGCTTTTCACGATTGGGGCGGTGCTGCTGAACTACTACCTGCCCGACCGGGACGTGGTACAGATCGTGGGCACGGAGGTGAAGCGCATCGATGTGGGCTCCGGCGCGCCCTTCTGGGACCGGGCGGATATCGGCACGGTGGAAGGTGCCACGCGCGACGTGCGCTTCATCAACGCGCAGACGGAAAGCGGCCGGTCGCGCGTCTACCGCAACGAGGATACGGGCTGGGGCTTCCCGCCCTATTTCAAGTTCGACAGCGGCGACCTGACGGCGGAGGCGCAAGGATTGGCCAAACAGGACGGCCAGTGGGTGGCGGTTCGCCACTATGGCTGGCGCATCAAGATGTTCTCCATCTTCCCCAACGCGACCTCGATCCGGCGCGTCTCGGGGCCGGACGCGCTGCTGATCCCCTGGTTCAATATTGTGGTCGTCGCCCTGCTGCTGACCCTTTGGTTCCTGATCTGGCGAGCCATCCGTCGCTGGAAGGCTCGTCGCATCGATCCCACGCTGGATGCGGTCGGGGACCGGATCGGCGACACGGCACGCGATGTCGGCACAGCCGTGGATGCGGGCGCGGACCGCGTGCAGTCGCGCTGGCGCAGGATATTCGGCAGCCCCAAGCCGAGATGATGGAGCGAAGCTAGGCGCGAGGACCCCGCCGGCACGCGAGAACGGCCGACAGGGCAACACCCGCGATCAGGATCGCGACCGACAGCGCCGCCAGCAATCCGCCCCAGAGCCAGTGCGGTCCGCCCCACAGATCGGCCAACAGGCCCGTGTCGGACCGATACTCCGCGCCGGCGACCTGCGCATTGCCGATGAAGAAATAGCCGAATCCCGTCAGCGCGCTGAGGCAGAGCGCGATGGCGACGGTGTAGGCCATATAGAGCAGCGGCCGCGCCGGGAGCTTCCAGCCCAGCAGCCCCGTGACCGCCGCGGCCAATCCCACGGCCCCGGCCGTGAACGCATCGGCCGCCCAGATGAGCGACAGGGCGAGCACAGCCGCCAGCGCCAGCATGGCGGTTCGGTAGAGACCGAAACCGCGCGTCAGCAGGATCATGACGACGCCCAGCACGCTCGGCCCCAGCAATCCGGCGACCACGACCATGGCGCGCGATCCCGCACTGTAGGTTTCCGTCAGCGCCACGCCCGATAGGCTGGGATAGACAGTGAGTTCCAGGAAACGTCCGCCCGTCGCGATCGCGCCCAGCCCGTGGCCCAGCTCGTGCGCCCAGGTCGACAGGAACAGGACCGGAAGCCGGACGAAGGGCAGCTGCAGGAGCAGGAAAACCACGACGCACAGACCCCAGAATTGGGGCGCGGGCAAGTGGGGTCGGGACAAACGTTTCACGGGCTGTTGTTAAGGGCTGACGGTGTTGGCCGCCAGAGAGATACAACTGATCAAAAAAGCGTCCCCGGCATTTATTGCCGGGAACGGGCTGAAGTGAGTCAAACGCGATCGGCCGCGCGCGACGCGTTCAGCCGGGCGGCCTTGCTTTCCTCCTCCGCCAGCTTCCGGTCGGCGATGTCGAGGGCGAGCTTTTCGCGCGCCAGCCCGGTCTTCCGGGTCTCCAGGTCGCGCAGGCGGGACTCCAGCCGGGCGGTCCGCGCGCGCGCCGTGCCGCCTGCCTTGGCGGCGACCTGGAAGTCGGAGCCGTCCACCTGCCCCGACAGGCCGGACCCCTGCGCGGCAAGCCGGGCCAGACCCGCATGCAGGGCGGATTGCTGCGCGGCGAGTGCGTCGATGCGCGTCTGGAGTCCGGCGCGCTTCAATGACAGCAGCCGGCGCACCGCGGACGGGTCTGCTGCGGGCATCAGTACTCGCCTTGGCGCGACAGGGTTTCGGCCAGGTGGATCGCGGAGGCGACGGCGGCGTAGTGCTCGGGGCGTATTTCCTCTCCGACTTCGACGGTCGCATGGACGGCCCGCGCGCAAGGCGGGTCGGAATGGATCAGGACGCCATGTTCTCGCGCGCGCTCCCGAATAGCGAGGGCGAGGCCGTCCACGCCCTTGGCGACGCAGACCGGCGCGCCGCCCGCCACCCTGTCCCAGCGCAGGGCGACCGAGTAGTGCGTCGGGTTGACGATCACGACATTGGCGGTGGCGACATCGGCCAGCATGGTGCTGCTGGCGATCTCGCGCGCCTTGGCCCGGCGCTGGCTTTTCATCAGCGGGTCGCCTTCGTTCTTCTTATTTTCGTCCTTCACCTCCTCGCGCGTCATGCGGAGCTTCAGCAGGTGGGACCATTTGGCGAACGGCAGGTCCACGGCCGCGATGATGCAGGTCGCCGCGATCATCCATCCCAGCAGCAGCAATCCTTCCGCCGCCAGCTTGGAGAAGAGATAGCCTTCGGGCAGGCCGATCTCGTGGCTGACCTCGCCTGCCAGCCGGATGAGGTAGGCCCCGGACGCCACGCAGATGATGACCAGCTTGACCGCGCGCTTGGCGAACTCCGCCATGCCGTCGCGACCGTATTTCTGCTTGGCGTTGCTGATCGGGTTGATCTTGGACAGTTTGGGCTGGATCTTGTCGGGCGCGAACACGATGGCGCGCTGCACCACCAACGCCGCCAGCACGGCCGCCACCATGATGAGCATGAGCGGCACGAAGCCCAGCACGACGGAGCCCAGAAGCTCGCGGCCGCCCCCGCCTTCCAGCACGAGCGCGCCCGCATCCTGCGGGTATTCCAGCAGGCCCGACAGGCGCGTCAGCACGGACAGGCCGGTCGAGCCGCCCAGCGTCATGACCGCCACGGCCACGCCGCAATAGAGCGCCACGGAGGCGACTTCGGAGGATTTGGCGACGTCGCCTTTCTTGCGGGCATCGTCGATCTTGCCCTGGGTGGCCTCGAAACTCTTTTCCTGGCCGGAGTCGTTGTCGCCGCTCATCTCAGCGGGCCTCCGCCATGAGCGACAGGACCGCGTCCACCCAGGCCGTCATCATGGTTCCGGCGCAGATGACCAGCAGCAGCAGTCCCGCCAAAGTCATGCCCGGCAGGCCGACGAAGGAAACGAGCAATTGCGGCATGGCCCGGTTCAGGAAGCCCAGAATGAGGTTGTAGGCGAAGTTCAGGATCACGAAGGGCAGGGCCAGCGACAGGCAAAGCCGCAGCAACCCGACCGTGATGTCCGTCAGCCAGCTGGCGGATGCCTGCATGTCCAGGGCCGCGCCCAGCGGCATGGTCCCGAAGCTGTCCGCCAGCACCCCGAGCAGCACGACATGAAGATTCATCGAGACGAGCAACGTCACGCCCGCCAGCATGAGCAGCGTGCTGATCGTCGTATTGGGTTCCGATGCGATGCCTTCGCCCAGCGGCTGGGACAGGGACAGGGACTGCGACACGACCATGCCGAGGATCTGCAGCGCGTGGATCGCCAGGCGCAAGGCGAAACCCAGCACGAAGCCGGTCAGCGCCTCGGTCACGAGCAGCTGGACGACGCCGATGTCGCGCACGGACGCCAGATCATCCTGCAGCACGGGGTAGAGCAGGAATGCCGTCAGGCCCGCCACGCCGAGGCGCACGCGGGCGGGCACAGCGCGCTCGCCGAAGACCGGGACGAGGAAGAAGAAGAGGGACAGGCGCGCGAACAGGCCGAAGATCGGCCAGACGAGCTCCACCAACGGCCCGAAGGCGTCCGCCAGCGCGACCAGAAGCTCCCCCGGCCCGCCCACGGCCTAGGCGGAGCCGAGTATGAGCGGCTTTTCGTTGGCCGCGATCTCGGCGTAGCTGAGCACCGGGTTCTTCACGCCCTTGGTCTTCAGCACGGAGCGAACGAAACGCCGCCAATGGCCGGGCGCGGCGATCACCGCGTAGCTACCCGCGCGGGCGGCCTTGTCGAGCTGGGCACGCACATCGTGGGCGAACTGGTTGAACTCGTCCGGGGACAGGGCGATGTCGGACCGTCCCGCCTCGTCGCGCGTTTCCCGTTCGCCCAGCCGGGCCGACCAGTCGTCGCCGATCCGCACGATGGGAAGCTGGCCCGTTTCGTTCCTGTACTGACCGACGAAGTGGCGGGACAGGCGCTGGCGAGCGACATCCGTGATGGCTTCGGCGTTCAAATTGGCAGACTTTCCGTCCGCGACCGTTTCCAGAAGCAGGGGCAGGTTGCGCACGGAGATGCGTTCTTCCAGCAGGAGGCGCATGACGGAATGCAGCAGCTCGATCGGGGCTTTGTCGGGGAAGAACTCGTCCATCAGCCGCTTATTGCCGTCCGCGCGCTCCCCTTCGGTCACGCTCTTGAACGCATCCAGCGTCTCGCGCAGCGCCCGGCGCGTCAGCAGGGCGGGCAGATTGTCCTGGATGACTTCCAGCAAGTGCGTGGCCAGCACTTCGACGGGCGCGACCGTGGTGACGCCCAGCAGGGTCAGTTCGTTTTCGTCCTCCGGGTCTATCCAGCGGGCCGGAGCCTTGAAGACCGGCTCCTGCGTCGTCGTCCCGGCGATCTGCGGATGCTCGCCCGCCTCGACCAGGGCGAGGCGCTTGTCCGCCATCAGCGTCTGGGTCGCCATGTCCGCCCCGTGCAGGCGGATGCGGTAGCTGTGGCGCGGCAGGGAGGCATCGTCCGACAGGCGGATCGGCGGCAGGATGAAGCCATATTGGGTGGCGATGTATTTGCGGATCTTTTGCACGCGCTTGTCCACGCCGAAATCCGTGCCCATGACGGTCCCGACCAGGTCGCGAGACAGTTCCACGGATAGCTCGTCCAGATCCAGCATGTCGCCCAGAGTGGGTTCGGGCGCGACCGCCTCGCCCGGCTCGGCCGCCCGCGCTTCCTCGCGTTCCGCGGCTTGCGCCTTCTGCCAGCTCAGCACGGCCAGCGTGCCCAGCACGGCCGATCCGATCAGGAAAGGCACGACGGGCAGGCCGGGGAAAACGGCGAAGACGGCCATGATGGCGGCGACGGCGGCCAGCGCGGCCGGGTGGCGGCCGAACTGGTCGAGCAGGGCGAGATCGACGGCCCCGTCACCCCGGCCCTTGGACAGGAGAAGACCGGCCGCGACGGAGATGATGACGGCCGGGATCTGGCTGACCAACCCGTCGCCCACCGTCAGGATGGCGTAGTTGGACACGGCCTGGCCGAAGGACAGGCCGTGCACGCCGACCCCGATCGCCATGCCGGCGAACAGGTTCAGCAGGGTGATGAGGATGCCGGCGACGGCGTCGCCCTTCATGAATTTCGACACGCCGTCGAGGCTGCCGAGAAAGGCCGTCTCTTCCTGTTCGCGTTCGCGGCGGGCGCTGGCTTCCTGGTGGGAGATGGCGCCGGCGGCGAGGTCGGCGTCGATGGCCATCTGCTTGCCCGGCATGGCGTCGAGCGCGAAGCGCGCGCCGACTTCCGCCATCCGGCCCGCACCCTTGGTGATGACCATGAAGTTCACGATCACCAGCACGGCGAAGACGATCAGGCCGATGGCGATGTTGCCGCCCATGACGAACATGGCGAAACCCTTGATGATCGACCCGGCCGCGTCCGTGCCCGTATGGCCTTCGCCGATGATGAGCTTGGTCGAGGACACGTTGAGCGACAGGCGCAGCAGGAGCGAGGCGAGCAGCACGGAGGAGAAGGCGGAGAAGTCGAGCGGCTTTTCCACGAACAGCGTCATGGTGAAGATCAGGATGGCGAAGCCGAACGACACGGCCACGCCCATGTCGAGCACCCAGGCGGGCATGGGCAGGATCATCATCACGATGATCGCCATCAGCCCTACGGCGAGCGCAACGGTGGCGCGGCGTGAATTCATGTGGCCCCCCGGCCTCCTTTTAGCGCGCGTCTATCCGCCGACGATGGCGGGCAGGACCTGGTTGTTGAACAGCGCCAGGCAGATATTGGTCATGAAGCCGAGCGTGAGGAACATCACGACCAGCATGGCGGCGAGCTTGGGCACGAAGGTGAGCGTCATCTCCTGGATCGAGGTCAGCGCCTGGATGAGGCCGACGAGCAGGCCCACGACGAGCGCGGAGACCAGCAACGGCATGGCCATGAGCGCCGTCGCCCACAATGCCTCGCGCAGCAGCGCCAGCACGTCGAACTCGTTCACGAGAGCGCCTCCCGGGTGCGGGCGCCCATCAGATCGGCATCCGCAGCAGTTCCTGGTAGGCTTCCACGACGCGGTTGCGCACCGTCACGGCCGTTTCCAGCGCCATCTCCGCATTGGCGAGCGCCTCGACCACCGCCTGCGCGTCGGTCGCGCCAGTCGCGTAGCCTGTCGTGGCGGTTTCCACCGTCTTCAGGACCTCGGAGAAGCTCTCCACGCCCTTGGCGACCATGGCGCCGTCCTGCGGCGCGGCCGCGCCTTCAGGCGCAGTGACGCGCTTGGCGGTCCCGTAATGCTTGGCCGCGCCGGCCAGGTTCGCAGAGGAGAGAGCGGCGGAGTTCGAGGTGATATCCATGATTACTGCCTCAGCAGGCTGAGCAGGCCGCGATACATTTCGCCGGCCTGTTTGAACGATGTGAGATTGGCTTCGAAGCTGCGGTTGGCCTCGCGCGCATCCGCCATCTCGATGATCATGTCGACATTGGACATTTCGACGTAGCCGCGCTCATCGGCGAGCGGGTGGCTGGGGTCGTGGATCAACTCGCCTTGGGACAGGTCGAGCGAGGGGCGCTGCGTGCCGACGGTGGACGCGCCCGTGCGTTCGTCCACGCGTTCGGTGAAGCTCATTACCTTGCGCTTGTAGCCGTGCGTGTCGGCGTTGGACAGGTTTTCGGACGCGACCGAGAGGCGCTGCGCCTGGGCGCGCATGCCGGAGGCGGCGGCGTTCATGGTCTGGGATAGCGGGTCGATCATCGGCGCGAACTCCTTTCAGCGCGGTCGGTCAGGCGAGAACAGGTCAGATGTTCTTGCCGACGGCCGTCTTCATCATGGTCAGGGTGGAGCGGTAGATGGACACGGCCATTTCGTGGTCCTGCTGCGACTTGGCGGCGCGCATCAGCTCTTCTTCGAGGCTGACCGTATTGCCGTTGGGCGAGCCCAGCGCGGCGCGGTCCGACACGGCCAGCGGGTCGACGGCCGAATCGTCGCCGGACAGGGCTTGCGCGGCCATGACCGTGCTGAAGTCGGCCACGTCCTGCGCCCTGTATCCGGGCGTGTCGGCGTTGGCGATGTTCTGGGAAATGACGGAGTGCCGCGTGGCCGCGTGGCGGGCCATGTTGGAGGACAGCTCCAATATCGAAACCGGGTGCGCCATGACTGCAATCCTTGCAAAGGGCGTTAATGCTGTGTTGAGGATTAGGGCGGAGGTTTAAAGAGAGGGTTAACGGACCCGTAACGCTTTCCACCCATCCGGGCCGTCCATGCCGAACCCCAGCCCAACGATACCCCCCGTAAGGCCGACATGAGCTTTCAAGGGCCGACCCTGGCGGAGATGAATGCGCGTTTCGACGCGCCTCTTCCTCCGATCCTGTCCCGGTCCGGAACCGTTTTGTCCTGTGCGGGCCAGACCGTCCGCGTCGCCGGCCTGTGCGGGCGCGCCGGAATCGGCACCAGCGTGGTGATCGGCGGCGACCGGCGCGGCGACGTGATCGCCGATGATGGGCAAAGCGTCACAATCGCGCTCTACGGCACGTCGCAGGGGCTGAGTTCGGGCATGCGGGCGGAACTGGTCGCCGACACGGTATTGTCGCCTGGACCGGACTGGCTCGGTCGCGTGCTGGACCATGACGGGCGGGATGCGCACCACCAGCGACCCCGGCCCGGTCCGCGCCCCGCCGACCTGAACGCCGCCCCGCCGCCCGCCGGGCAGAGGCGGGCACTGGGATCGCGCCTGTGCACCGGATATGCCGCGCTCGACAGTTTCCTGCCGCTTTGCCGCGGCCAGCGGGTCGGCCTGTTCTCCGGATCCGGCGTGGGCAAGACGTCCCTGCTCGGCGGTCTGGCCCGGAGCACGATCCGCTCCAGCGGGGCGGATGTCACGGTCGTCGCCCTGATCGGGGAACGCGGGCGCGAGGTGCGCAGCTTCGTCGAAGAGGTGATCGGACCGGAAGCGATGAAGACAACGGTCGTGTTCGCTGCCACGTCGGACCAGCCGCCCGCCGCCAAGCTGCGCGCTGCGCGGCTCGCCATGGCGACGGCGGAAAGCTTTCGCGACGAAGGCAAGCACGTCCTGTTCCTGTTCGACAGCCTGACGCGTTTCGCCCAAGCGCACCGCGAAGTGGCCCTATCCGTCGGCGAGACCCCCGCCCTGCGGGCCTATCCGCCATCCACCTTCCCCGCCCTGGCGGGCCTGTGCGAACGGGCCGGGCCGGGCCGCGACGGGGCAACGGGCGATATCACGGCCGTCTTCTCCGTGCTGGTCCAGGGATCGGACATGGAAGAACCTGTCGCCGACACGGTGCGGGGCATATTGGACGGCCACATCATCCTGGACCGCGCCATCGCCGAAGGCGGCCGGTACCCCGCTATCGATGTGGGGCGCAGCGTGTCGCGCGCCCTGCCCGAAGCGGCGACGGCCGAGCAGAATGCGGCGCTGGCGACTGCGCGCAGCCTGATGCGCCGGTTCGAAGACGGCAAGCTGATGGTCCAGTCGGGCCTTTATGCGGCCGGAACGGACCCACAGCTCGACCGGGCCGTGGCCCGCCAGCCAATGATCGACGCCCTGCTGCGGCGCACGGAACTCGAGACTGTCGAGGAGAGCTTCGCCGCGCTCGCGGAAGCGATCGGGTGAGGACCCTTTAGGCGTTGGAGAGCAGCAGGCCGAACAGGCCCTGCGTCCCGAAGCCGTTGCTCGCCCCCAGCAGGGTCAGCGCGCTCGCGCCCGGCGTCAGGGCGGACGGGCCGCTTTCCAGCTGTCGCTGCAGGAAGAAGTTCTTGATCGTCTGGTCCACGCCCTCAACTGTGGCGAGCTGGGCGCGCGGGTCCGGGCCCAGTCGCTGCTCGGCGCGGGATTGCAGA
>JBCCCX010000110.1:0-10658 GCA_039033275.1 Pseudomonadota bacterium
CGAGGCCCCCTGATGCACGACACTGAAACGCACGAGCTAATCAGCAAGACCGCCGGGCTGGCCTACCCGATACGCGACGGGGTGCCGATCCTCCTGGTCGAGCGGGCGCGCACGCTCTAGCGCGCCGAACGGCGCAAACCCGCCCGGAACGTTCGCATCCGCGCAGGCGTTGAGCCTGCATGACATCACTTAACCAGAAGCAAAAGACGATCGCCCGAATGCCGGGCATGAAGTTCATCGCCGTGAGCGGCGTGGCCATGACGGCCGCCCTTTTCGCACTCCCCGCCCCCAGCGCTTTGGCGCATGCTCCGCTTGTCAAGAAGGACGGTCCCGCCATGGTGGCGGAGGACATGTTGGGTGAGCCGACGCGTAACGGCATCGCAGCCGAAATCGAAGCCCTCGTCATGGATGGCAGGATCGACGACGTGCTGGGCGACAGCGTGTCGCCGGGCGCCAAGGCGGCTGCCCGGAAAGCCTATGCGCAGGGTGTCTTTGCTCCTCTCTGGAGCCGCGAAGCCGCCGAGAAGCTGATGGCGGCGAACCCGACTTGCAAAGAAAACGGCTTCGATTCCGGCTTTACGGACGAGGAGTTGCGGGATGCCATCGATGCGCGGTTCAACGGAACCGACGCGCAGATGGCCGCAGGCGACATAGAATTGACCGCGACATGGCTGACGCTGGCGTCACTGATGAGCGGCGGATTGTCGGACGAAGGCGGCATGGTCAAATCGACCGATTCCCGCCCGACGCGGTCCGATCTGGTCACGGCGCTGCGCAGTGCCGGCGAAAGCGACCCCATCGAGGCGATGAAGACCTTTTCCTCGCTTGCGCCGCAATATGGCGCGCTGCGGGACGCGCTACGTCAATACAGGCAGTATGCGGAGAATGGCGGTTGGATGAAGCTACGCGACGGCGAAGACATGCTGGAACCGGGCATGGACGATCTGCGCGTCCCCGCATTGCGCAAACGTCTCGAGGCCGAAGGATTCCCGTCGAGCGCTAGCCGCACGACTGTGGACATGGCTGGCTACTTTACCTTCGGTGAAAACGGCCGTCCCAACGGTTTCACGCCCACGGCGGCGGGATCGGATGCCGGCGGTGCGCCCACACTGTACGACGAAGCCCTGGCCGAGGACGTCAAGTCGTTCCAGGCCGCGCACGGCTTGGCGCAGGACGGTGTGCTCGGCCCCGCAACGCTGGCGGCATTGAACGAGTCCGTCGAATCGAAGATCGACCGCATTCAACGGTCCATGACCTACTGGCGCGAGAACGCCAATCCGGGCGAGCGTTATATTTGGGTCAACATCCCCTCCTACCGCGCCGAGGCCTGGACTGGCGATCGCCGGGACATTGCCATGGATACGATCGTGGGCAAGGCGCGCACCCCGACGACCGCCTTTTCCGACGAGATCGAATATGTTGTCGTGAACCCGAAATGGTTCCTGCCCATCGGCCTGTTCAAGCGGCAGAAACTGCGCAAGCTCCGCAAGGACCCGGGCTATGCCGCAGCCAACAACTACCACGTCTTCGACCGGGCGTCCGGAGAGCGCCTCGACGCTTACAACATCGACTGGACCGAGCCGGGCGTATCCCGCCGGATCCGGATGGTTCAAACGCCAGGACCGCACAACGCGCTGGGCCAGTTGAAGATCATTTTTCCCAACAAGCACGCCATCTACCTTCACGACACGCCGTCGCGCCATCTGTTCGACCGCGACGTGCGCGCCCTGTCTTCCGGCTGCGTTCGCTTGAAAGACCCGGTGGCCATGGCGAACTGGCTGACGGATGGCGATCCGGGTGTCGCGACCAATGTCTTCAACGCCACGCTGGAGTCGCGCGAGCGCGAGCGGTTCTATCTCGACAAGCACGTGCCCGTGCACCTGACCTATTTGCCCGCTACTGTCAGACCGGACGGGCGACCGGAATTCCCGGCCGATATCTATAAGAAGTTTAAGAAGCCCGTCATGGCGCAGGGAACCTATCCGGACGATATCAGACGGGACGGGGAACGGGATCTCTTCGTCGACGGCAATCACGCGACCGGCACGACCGGTCCGAGGACGAAAGACCTTCAGTAGATGACTTCGCCACTCAAGCCATTCCTCGCCTTGGTGTTTCTGGCCCCGCTCGCGCTGGGAGCCCCGGCCCTGGCCTCGCCCGTCGCCGACGCGCCCGTGCTCCGAACGGGCAAATCCGTCGCGGGCGACGAGACCTACCGTCCGCGTTTCGACCAATGGTACGAGACCCTAATGCCCGGCAAACGTCTCGGCATCGCCTTGCCGCCCGGCCACACGCTGACAATTGAAGGAGAGCGTTGGACTCCGGACTGGCGTGCGCCTGCAGAGCCACAGACCCTCTCCGCCACTCTTACCTCCGACGGTCGCACCGTCGCGGACATCAACATCTTCGTGCTCGAGCCGCACAGCAACAAGGACGCCAAGGGCTGGATCAACGGCTACCGGATCGGAACCTACCCGCGCAATCCGCCCGAAGGGTTCATACGACTGGACGGGCCGGAAGACCGCGAATACGCCCTGTCGCCCCACTTCAAGCTCGGCCAATTCTTGTGCAAGCAACAGCCTGGCCACTGGCCCAAATACGTGCTGGTCAGCCAGGACAATATATTGCGCCTGGAAGCGCTGCTGGAATCTCTGAACGAAGACAAGACTATCGAGGCGGAGACCTTCTTCGTCATGAGCGGGTTCCGCACCCCCTTCTACAATTCCGCCATCGGTTCTGCGCGCTATTCGCGGCACATGTACGGGGATGCCGCCGACATCTATGTGGACGTCAAGCCGCGCAACGGGACGATGGATGATCTGAACGGCGACGGGAAGGTCAACAAGGCTGACGCAAACTTCCTCTACGATTACGCCCAACGTCTTTACAAATCCCGCTCCGACCTGCCCAAGGGCGGCATCGGGGCCTACCGCGCCAATGCGGTACGCGGCCCCTTCGTCCATGTAGACGGCCGCGGCAGCACGGCGCGCTGGGGGCGGTAGGGCTCCTATATGGCGGCGACCGGATCGCCGCTTCGCTCCACATTTTCAAAATAGTCCACCGTCCAGTCCGGCAGAGCGGACCAGGGCCGCGCGGCGAACGAACCGGCCGGTTCATTCTTGCGCCCAGTTGACGCAAGCGGGCTGTCTGCCCACATCCCGGCTATGAAAAATGAAGAAACGAGCCGAACCTATCTGGATGAGCGTTGGCGCAGCACCACCATCCTGTCCGTGCGCAAGAACGGAAAGGTCGTCGTCGTAGGCGACGGCCAGGTCAGCGCTGGCAACACGGTGATGAAGGGCAAGACACGGAAGGTCCGACGGGTCGGCAAGGACGGCACCGTGCTGGCCGGTTTCGCCGGCGCCACGGCCGATGCGTTCGCCTTGCTGGAACGGCTCGAAGCCAAGCTGGAGCAGTATCCGACCCAGCTCGCCCGGGCCTGCGTAGAGCTGACCAAGGACTGGCGCACGGACAAGTATCTACGCAATCTCGAAGCCATGTTGATCGTGGCGGACACCGACCAGACCTTCGTCCTGACGGGCAATGGCGACGTGGTGGAGTCCGACGAAGGCATCGTCGCTATCGGGTCCGGCGGCAACTACGCCTACGCCGCCGCGCTTGCCATGGCCGAGTATGAGGACGACGCCGAAACGCTGGCTCGCAAGGCCATGGCGATTGCGGACCGGATCTGCGTGTTCACGAATGACCAGCTGACTGTGGAGGCTTTGGAGGCGGGGTGACGAACCCTTCTAGTCAAGCATAAGCTGTGATTGACACAGCATTGTCTTCTCCCCGCGGCACGGGGGTTTGCGCCAGAGCGAGATGAAGTCTCGCGACGCGCATGGGCCGAGCGCAGCGAGGTCGATGGGGGGAAGCTATCGGCGTCAGGCATATCGCAAGAGTGCGTGCCTTGGGATCATGCAAGGCGGAAACGTTGGCGTTCTAAGATGACATTGCTTTGGCTTGTCACCGCCTCCACCTCTGAAAAGTGCCCCCCATCCGCCCTTCGGGCACCTTCCCCCCGCGCCGCGGGGAGAAGGGAATTAGAGTCTGCGCCGTTTGAGAGTGCTCAGGACGCGTATTTAACGGAACAGCCATAAGGCTGCGTCTCGGCCACGCTCACCGCTTCCCCCGCATCCAGTTCGGCCAGGGCCTGGCGGACATAGTTGGTCGCGCCGTCCACCGTGTCGGGGTTGGCGGAGCTGTTGTCGTCGATCGCACCCTGATAGACCAGGGTCTGGTCTTCATCGATGATGTACATATGCGGCGTGGTGCGTGCGGCGAAGGCCTGGCCCATTTCGCCATCCGCATCGAGGATCACGGCGGTGGAAGCGACCTGGTGCTTGTCCTTCCATTCAGCGACCTGCTCGCCCGTCTTGTAGCCCTGCTTGCCTTCGGCGGAACTTATGACGGACAGCCAGACTGTGTCGTCAGCGGCCGCGTCGCGCTGCAGCGCCTGCATGTTGTCGGTATCATAATGCTTCTTGACGTAGGGGCAGCCCTCATTGGTCCATTCCAGCACGACGCGCTTGCCGGCGAAGTCGGACAGATTGTGCGTGACGCCCGCGCTATCCACGACGGTCATATCGGACACGGAGGCGCCGGTCGCGACTTTGGCGAAGGCGGGAGCGGCATAAGCCAGCGTGGCTGCCGTTGCTCCGGAAATCAGGGCAGTTAGAAGTTTCATCATCACTCTCCAAATGGGGTCTATCGGGTCCCTTGAAGAGTCGAGACTACCAGATCGGTCGTCAGGATTTGAGGCAGAACCTCACCCCTCACGGAATTGTCACCAGCGGCGTAATAGAGATAAAGCGGAACGCCCGCCCGGCCATAGGCTTCCAGCTCGCGCGCGATCGTGTCGTTCTTGTTTGTCCAGTCGGCGACGAGGAACGCCGTATCCGTGTCCGCGAAGGCCTGCTGTACAACCGCCGTTTTCAGCACGAGGCGCTCATTGACCTTACAGGTCACGCACCAGTCGGCAGTGAAATCCACGAACACGGCCTGGCCCTCGCTTCGCAATTCGGTCACGCGTTCCGGGCTCCAAGCCTCGGTCAAGAGATCGAAGGTGGCGACGGCTGGGCTCGTCCGGGAGGCGAACGGCAGGGCGAGCGCCAGCAGGACCGTCGCCATGCCGGCATATCTCCAGACGCCGCGGCGCTTGAGCAGCCAGACCGCCAGCGCAAAGGCCAGCATCGCGATCAGCACGACGGCGATCCCGTCCACGCCGGCCTGGTTGCCCACGACCCAGACGAGCCATAGCGCGGCGGCGAACATGGGAAAGGCCAGCACTTCGCGCAGGCGCACCATCCATGGTCCCGGCTTGGGCAAGCGCATTAGCAGGCCGGGCGCATAGGCCAGCAGCACGAAGGGCGCGGCAAATCCCGCGGCCAGCGCCATGAAGACGATAAAGGTCGTCAAGGCCGGCTGCGCCAGCGCGTAGCCGATCGCCCCGGCCATGAACGGTGCGGTGCAGGGCGTGGCGACCAGTACGGCTAGCGCGCCCGTAAAGAAAGATCCCGTCCGCCCGCCTCGTCCGGCCAAGCGCGCGCCCGCCCCTTGGTAGGCGCCGCCCGCGATCTCGTAAGCACCGATCAGGTTCAGCCCGACGGCAAAGAGCAGCAGCGCCAGCAGGCCGACAACAACCGGGTTCTGCAACTGGAAGCCCCAGCCCAGCGCCGCCCCGGACGCCTTGACCGCGAGCAGCGCCGCCACAAGCAGCGCAAACATCGCGAACACGCCCAGCGCATAGGCCCAGGCCTCCCGCCGCGCCACGGTCCGTTCGGCATGGGCCGACTTGGCCAGGCTCAGCGCCTTCAGGGAGATGACGGGAAAGACGCACGGCATGAGATTGAGGATGAGGCCGCCGACGAATGCGCCCAGCAAGGCTCCGATCAGGCCGATGGAGGCCGTACCGGGTGGCGCTACGGTCGTGGTCGCCCCGATCGGTATCTCCGCCGCACCCGGCACGACGCTGACGATGCGGCCGGTGCGTTGTCCGCCCTGCTGGAACGCCAGCACGCCGGTCTGGGCGTCCGCGAACCCCTTGCCCCACCCGAAGCTCGCCGTCGTGTCGATCCGGATGCCGTCAGTCCCCACCGTCACGCGCTGCGGATCGGAATGGGTCAGGACCGTATTGTCGTAGGGGAAAAAGTAGGCGTCCGAGAGATCACTGCTTCGGATGTCATCGGGCAGGTTGGCGAACTGAATGGATAGCGCCCCCTCTGATGCCTGCATAGCCGCATCCAGCGCCACCTCGCGCGGAGCCGCCTCTATGGCCTCCACAATGGCAGCGGCATTGGCGTCGTTAATCTCCGGCTCTTCCGCGACCTGCACGGTCAGACGGAGCGTGCCGTTTTCGGGGATGCAAATATCGTAGCAGACGAGATAGTAGACATCGGCCTGGACCTCGATCAGCGAGCCTATGGCGGCATCGTCCGCCACGGTGAAGGGCACCGGAAAGAGCGGCGCACCCTCGAAACCGTAATTGATGATCGGCCCCGTCGGGATCGGCGCGGGCAGCGGCCAGACGATCTCGCCCGCCTCAACCGTCTCCGGCAGGGTCCACGTGATCTGCACCGGCTCCCCGCTGTCGCCCGGATTGCGCCAGTAAGTATGCCATTTCTCGTCCAGCTCGGTCTTCAGCGCGATCTGGAACGTCTGTCCCGGCGCGACGCGGTAGTGCGAAGACAGGAGCGAGGCTTCCACGCGGCCCGTATCGACAGGGAGCGAAGTGGCGGCCGAGGTGGCGGCCGCAGCGGAGAGCCATAGCATCAGGGTCAGGATCAAGGTGCGCATATGACCCGTATATGCGCCCGGTCACGCGAACGCGACGGGATAGGCGCATTCATAACACCAAGGTGATCTCAGCCGTGATCCGGTTCCGGACAAGCTCTTGTAAAGATTCTGTTAAGCATAAATTCGCAATTAATTATCCGTTACGTTTTGCCGCGTCATTTTGTCCTACTCAGTCAATGGTGGGTTATTTTGAGTCGTTCGGACTCAGCTTGGCAAAGGTCGCGATCTTCATGACGGAGCAAACGCCGGAACGCATGCCTCTCGGGTTGACGGTCGTAACGGGCCGCATCTGTCCGGCTTCGGGCTATTGGCGTGCGCAGGGCCGGTCTGACGACGTTTTCCTGGTCAAGGGTCGCTGGATGCCGACCTATAAACGGCGGGTCGTGCGCTGGATGCTGGTGCGGCATGCCGACGAGATTCACCGGCTGGAGCGCGCAAGCCGGACCTAATGCCGGAAGTGGCGCATCCCGGTAAAGACCATGGCCAGCCCCGCATCGTCTGCCGCGTCGATCACTTCCTGATCGCGGATCGATCCGCCCGGCTGGATGACGGCGGTGGCGCCGGCCTTTGCGGCGGCAAGCATGCCATCCGGGAACGGGAAGAAGGCGTCTGAACTGACAACCGAACCGACCGTGCGGGGCGTGTCCCATCCGGCTTCCTCTGCGGCGTCTTCGGCCTTGCGCGCGGCGATGCGGGCGGCGTCGATGCGGCTCATCTGGCCCGCGCCGATCCCGGCAGTGGAGCCGTCCTTGACGTAGACGATGGCGTTGGACTTGACGTGCTTGGCGACTTTCCACGCCATGCGCAGGTCGGCCATCTCGGCGTCGGTGGGGGCGCGCTTCGTGACGACCTTGAACTCGTGGGCCCGCACCCGGCCATTGTCGCGGTCCTGCACCAGCACGCCGCCGGCGACATTGCGGTAGGTAAGCGAAGGCTTGGACGTGTCCGGCACCCCGCCTGCGACCAGCAGTCGAAGGTTCTTTTTCTTGTGGAAGACCTCGACGGCCGCGTCGGTCGCGCTGGGCGCGATCACGACCTCGGTGAAGACCTTTACGATTTCCCGCGCGGTCGTCTCGTCCAGTTCTCCGTTGAGCGCCACGATCCCGCCGAAGGCGCTGACCGGATCGCAGGCCAGGGCATTGCGGTAGGCGGTGAGGAAGTCGTCCGCCACGGCCACGCCGCACGGATTGGCGTGCTTGATGATGGCGACGGCGGGCTTGGCACCGTTTCTCGCATCGCCGAACTCCGCCACCAGCTCGCAAGCCGCGTCCGTATCGTTGATGTTGTTGTAGGACAGGGCCTTGCCTTGCAGCTGCTCGGCCGTCGCCACGCCCGGACGGCCCGAGCCGTCGGCATAGAAGGCCGCGGTCTGGTGGGGGTTCTCCCCGTAACGCAGGGTCTGACGCAGCGCGCCTGCCTGCACGCGGTAGTCGGGCGTCATGTCGCCCCTTTGCTGGGAGAACCAGTTGCTGATCGCCGCATCGTAGTGCGCGGTGCGGGCGAACGCTTTGTGTGCCAATCGTTGGCGCAGCGTGCCGGACGTGTGGCCGTCCAGCTCCCGCAGCTCCGCAATCACCGCATCCACGTCTTCGGCATCGACGCAGACGGCGACATGGGCGTGGTTCTTCGCGCCCGCCCGGATCATGGCGGGCCCGCCAATATCGATATTCTCGACGCAGGTCTCGTAGTCCGCGCCCGACGCGATGGCCTTCTCGAATGGGTAGAGATTGACGATCAGTAGATCGATCGGCGCGATGCCGTGTTCGTGCATCGCGTCTACATGGGTCGAGAGGTCCCGCTCGCCCAGCAGCCCGCCATGCACCATCGGGTGGAGCGTCTTGACGCGGCCGTCCATCATTTCCGGAAAGCCGGTCAGCTCGGACACGTCCGTCACGTCCAGTCCGGCTTCGGCGATGGCGCGCTTCGTGCCGCCCGTGCTGACCAGCGCGATACCGAGTTCGGAGAGCGCCCGAGCCTGTTCGACCAGGCGGGACTTGTCGGACACGGACAGGAGAGCGCGGGCGACGGGACGGTTTCGCGCCGCATCGAACGGTTTTAGATCGGGGTTGGGGCTGGGCATGGTGTGGTCCGGGAAGCTGGGAATCGGGACGCTCCGGCCTATCGGCCAAAAGCACCCGCCTGCCAAGCGCAGGGCGCCCTTGCGCTGGGGACCGTTATGTTCGGCCTAGGTCGTGCCGCGCGGGGCGTTAAGGCCGGGAATGTCCGCCGGTTCGGGCAAGTCGTGATTGACTCCAAGCCCGTTGAGCGTGTCCTTGGGAACGAATCCCTTGAGCAGTCCGGTCAGCGCTTTGCGGATGCTGGCCCTGTCGCGCCGGTCGATGGCGTCCAGCAGCGCATCGACCCGGCGCAGCACATCGGCCGGGTCGACGACGCAAGCATCGAACCGCGCCACGCCCGACACGGAAGTCGGCGTGAGCATCTCCTCATTGTGGGTGAGGCGTTCGGACAGTTTCTCGCCGGGGCGCAAGCCGGTATAGCGGATTTCGATGTCTTCGTCCGGGACCTTGCCGCGCAGGCGTATGAGGTTCCTCGCCAATTGCGCGATGTTCACAGGGTCGCCCATTTCCAACACGTAGATGTCGGCGGCTTCGGTCGTCGTATGGGCGTTGAGCGCGGCCGCCTGCAGCACGAGCGAGGACGCCTCCTGCACCGTCATGAAGAAGCGGTTCATGTCGGCATGGGTGACGGTGACGGGCCCGCCTTCGGCGATCTGCTGCTCGAACAGGGTCACCACCGAGCCGGTCGAGGCCAGCACGTTGCCGAAGCGGACGGCCGAGGCATGCATGTCAGGTATCTGCGTCTGCCGGGCGAGGGTGAGCAACTCGACCACCCTTTTGGACGCACCCATCACATTGACCGGGTCGACCGCCTTGTCGGTCGAGATCAACACAAAATGGCTCACCCCGTAGACTTCGCACATGTCGAGCGTGACATGCGTGCCCAGCACGTTGGTGCGCAGCGTTTCCACCGGGTTGCGCTCACCGGACGGCACGTGTTTGAGCGCGGCGGCGTGGAGAACGATCTCCGGCCGCTCCGCCTTGAAAATTTCGTCCATGCGGCCGCGGTTGCAGACGTCGGCCAGATAGGTCCGCCACGGGGCGGACTGGCCGAAGGGCTGCATCGGGGCGAGCTGGCGTTCCAGATTGAAGAGATTGAGTTCGCTGATGTCCACGAGGGCGAGGCGGCTGGGAGCGAGCCGGGCGATCTGCTTGGACAGTTCCGAGCCGATCGAGCCGCCCGCGCCGGTCACGAGAACACGCCTGCCGGATACCAGTTCTGAGACGGGCGACATGTCGAGCTGGCGCGGGTCGCGCCCGATCAGGTCGGCGGCTTCGAAACGGGTCAGTCCTTCGGACGGGTCCGCGCTCGACCGCGACAGGGGCGCGCCAAGCTCGGACGCCGCCTTGATGAGATGCTGCGTCAGGCGGCGGTCCGGGTTGGGATCGAGCGAAACGATGTGCAGCGGGTTGTCGCGGCGCGAGGCGAGCTCGGGATAGATCTCGGACAGATCCCACGCCGTGCCCAGCACGGGCACGGAGCGGATCGACCGGCCCGCATATTGGCCTGACGTCTCCAGCAGGGCGACCGGGTTGAAGCCGGCGGCGCGGTCCCGGCGGGAGCTGTCGCGCAGGTAGTTATAGAGGTTGGACGCCTGGCCCACCAGCACGGCATCGTCATTATAGCCGGACGGCGCGCGGTAGAGCGCCCGCACGTCGCCGTTCTGGATCACCATGGCGATCAGACGCGACAGGACCACGCCGATACCGAAGAACAGCGCGGCGTAGAGCGGCGCGATGCGAGGGAAGAAACGCCCGTTCTCGAACCCGAAGAACATGGTCAGC
>JBCCCX010000111.1:0-10556 GCA_039033275.1 Pseudomonadota bacterium
GAAGAAATCCATCGCCGGCTTCAAGCTGCGCGACGGCATGGTGATCGGCGCCAAGGTGACGCTCCGCCGCGACCGCATGTGGGAATTCATCGATCGTCTGACCAACGTGGCCCTGCCACGCGTGCGTGACTTCCGCGGCCTGAACGCCAAATCGTTCGACGGCAATGGGAACTTCGCCATGGGTCTGAACGACCTGCTGGTTTTCCCGGAGATCAATTACGACAAGTCCGACGCCACGCGCGGCATGGACATCGTGGTGCAAACAAGCGCCAAGACAGATGAAGAAGCAAAGGCATTGCTGGCCGCACTCAACTTCCCGTTCCGCAAATAGGTTCGGGCCGGAAGTGGTGAACGCAGCAAGCGAAGCGGGCCTTGGATGGGCTCCGCAACAGGAGAAAAATTGAATGGCTAAAGTCAGTTCAGTCGAGCGCAACATGAAGCGTCAACGCATGGTGGCCCAGTACGCCGGCAAGCGTGCGCTTCTCAAGGACATCGCTCGCAACAAGGACCTTCCCGTGGAAGAGCGGTTCGCCGCGCAGCTGAAGCTCGCTTCGCTGCCGCGCAACAGCGCGCCGTCGCGCGTGCGTAACCGCTGCCAGGTCACGGGCCGTCCGCGCGGTTACTACCGCAAGATGAAGATGAGCCGGATCGCCCTGCGCGAACTCGGCAGCCAGGGCCTGATCCCCGGCCTCACCAAGTCCAGCTGGTAAGGAGGAAAAACTATGTCTTTTTCCGATCCCCTCGGCGATATGCTCACCCGCATCCGCAACGCCATCATGCGCGGCCGCACATCGGTCACGACACCGGCGTCCAACCTGCGTGGCCGCGTCCTCGACGTTCTGGCCGATGAAGGCTTCATCCGCGGCTATTCCGAATCCAAGGACGCTCAAGGCTTCCGGACGTTCGAGGTCGAGCTGAAATATTTCGAAGGCGAAGCGGTCATCCGTGAGATCAAGCGCATCTCCAAGCCGGGCCGCCGCGTCTATTCATCCGTCAAGACCCTGCCGCAAGTGCGCAACGGTCTGGGCATTTCCATCCTGTCCACGCCCAAGGGCGTCATGAGCGACAACGCCGCCCGCGAAAACAATGTCGGCGGCGAAGTGCTCTGCCAGGTCTCCTAGGAAAGGGTTCGACATGTCACGTATCGGCAAGAAACCCATTGCGGTGCCCTCCGGCGTCACACTGACGCAAACCGGCCAGACCGTGTCCGTCAAGGGACCGAAGGGCGAGCTGTCCTTCACCCTGCCCGACGTCGTCACCGGCGCGTTCGCCGACAACGAGCTGACGCTCGCCATCGACGAGACGGCCAAGAACGCGTCTGCCATGTGGGGCATGGCCCGCACCATGGTCGCCAACATGATCGAAGGCGTCACGGACGGCTTCAAGAAAGAGCTTGAGCTTCGCGGCGTCGGCTATCGCGCCCAGGCGAAGGGCACGGGTCTGACCATGCAGCTGGGTTACTCCCACGATGTCAATTACGAGCCGCCGGCAGGTATCACGGTCGAGGCGCCCAAGCCGACTCAGATCGTCGTCTCCGGCATCGACAAGCAGAAAGTCGGCCAGGTCGCGGCGGAAATCCGCGCCTTCCGCAAGCCCGAGCCCTACAAGGGCAAGGGCGTGCGTTATGTCGGCGAGTATGTGCGCCAGAAAGAAGGGAAGAAGAAATAATGGCTTCCTCCGCTCACAAATCCATGCGTCGCCGCGCGCAACGCGTGCGCCGTCGCCTCAAGAAGCACGCCCAGGGCCGTCCGCGCCTGTCGGTGCACCGTTCGGACAAGAACATCTCCGTCCAGGTGATCGACGACGCAAACGGCGTGACCGTGGCGTCCGCCTCCACGTTGGAAGACAAGTCCCAGAAGGGCGGCGACATCGCGGCTGCGACCCGTATCGGGACGCTGATCGCCGAACGCGCCACCAAGGCCGGTGTCACCGACGTGGTCTTCGACCGCGGCGCCTATCTCTATCATGGCCGCGTCAAGGCGCTGGCCGATGCCGCGCGCGAAGCCGGCCTGAAGTTCTAAGGATCCGTCATGGCAGGTAGAAACGACAATCGCGGCGGCGGACGCCGCAACCGCGAAGAAGAAAATGACGGCATGATCGACCGTCTGGTCCACATCAACCGTGTGGCCAAGACGGTCAAAGGTGGCCGGAACATGAGCTTCGCCGCGCTCGTCATCGTCGGTGACGAAAACGGTCGCGTCGGTTTCGGCAAGGGGAAGGCCCGCGGAGTGCCCGAGGCGATCCGCAAGGCCACGGAAGAGGCCAAGAAGACGATGATCCGCGTGCCCCTGCGCGAAGGCCGCACGCTGCACCACGATGTGCGCGGCCGCCACGGCGCCGGCAAGATCATGATGCGCGCCGCACCTCCCGGAACGGGCGTGATCGCCGGTGGTCCGATGCGCGCCGTGCTGGAATGCCTTGGCGTCCAGGACGTCGTGGCCAAGTCCAACGGCACGTCCAATCCCTACAATATGGTGCGCGCCACCTTTGACGGGCTGAAGCGCATGGAGAGCCCGCGCACGGTCGCCGCAAAGCGCGGCAAGAAGGTCGCCGACATCATCGAACGCCGCAATGACGGCGCGTCCGCGCCCGAAGCGCTGGAGGCCTAGTCATGGCTGCGAAGAAAACCCTCAAGGTCCGCCAGACGGGCTCGCCGATCCGCCGCAAGCCGGACCAGCGTGCCACGCTGATCGGTCTTGGCCTGAACAAGATGGGCCGGGTGCGCGAACTGGAAGACACGCCGTCCGTGCGCGGCATGATCAAGAAAGTCTCCCACATGGTGGAGATCGTCGAGGACTAAGCACCTCCGCCCCGCCCGTGCGGGGCTTCGGCGGCCAAGGCCGCCGGAAAAACCATATGAATGCCAAGGGGCTGGCGGCTATCCGCGTCCCGGACCTTCCTACGCGGGCGACATACGTCGCCTCACACAGCGACGCCGAAGCGGAGGAGATAGCGTCTCCGTAGGCGGAAGACGAAATGAGACCCCCATGCGTCTCAACGAACTCTCAGACAATCCGGGCGCAACCAAGGCCCGCAAGCGCGTCGGCCGCGGTATCGGTTCCGGCAAGGGCAAAACGGCCGGTCGCGGCGTCAAGGGCCAGAAATCCCGCAGCGGTGTTTCGATCAATGGCTTCGAGGGCGGCCAGATGCCGATCCACATGCGCCTGCCCAAGCGCGGCTTCAACAAGCCCAACCGCAAGCGTTATGCCGAGCTCTCCATCGCCACGCTCGAACGTGCCGTTCAATCCGGCAAGATCAAGGCCGGTGAAAAGCTGGATGCCGAAGCGCTGGTCCGTGCCGGCGTAATCCGCCGCGCCCATGACGGCGTGCGCATCATCGGCAACGGAGAGCTGTCCCAGGCCCTCGACCTGCACGTCGCGTCGGCCACCAAGGGCGCTCAAGGCATCGTGGAAGGCGCCAAGGGCTCCATCACGGTCGTCGAGGGCAAGCCTGCCCGCGTGACCCGCGACAAGGGCGTCGTCGCGTCTGCTGCCAAGACGGTCAAGAAGACCGCCAAAAAAGCCGTCGCGAAGACCGCCAAGGCTGTCGAAGCCGCCGCAGAGGCCGTATCCGACGCCGCTGACGCCGTGGCCGACACGGCTGGCGATGTCGCCGAAGCGGCCGCGCCCGAAAAGGCCGATGCGAAGAAGGCTCCGGCCAAGAAAGCGGCCGCGAAGAAATCGGCTTACGACTATCTCGGCAAGACGCAGGACTTCGATGCGGACGCCGACGAGGCCGTCATCGCCAAGATCGAGAAATATCTCGGCGCGTCGCTGTCCAACAAAGACGCCAAGTTCGTCTCCTGCGGCGACGAGAGCGAGCTGGAGACCATCGCCAAGGGCTTCATGAAGAAGAAGCTCGGCGTGGAGGACAAGGCCGAAGCGATGGAAAAGGTCAAAGCCGTCTGCGAACAGATGAAGCCGCACCGCATGAAGAACCGCGTGACCTTCTACTACCTGCTGGCCAAGAACGAAGGCAAGCTGGGCGAGTTCTAGCCCATTCTTCGATCCTGGCTCCAAAGCGCCCACCTGTGACGGGGCGGCGCGCGAAGGCGCAACGAACTGAAAACCCGCCGCTTTCGCGGCGGGTTTTTTCGTCTCACATACCGCCCAGCAGGTGTAATAGCGGCGGACTATGCGCAACACGCTGATCGCCTATCTCGACATAGCCGCTCGTCCAGGTGTCATTCTCGCTTCCGGCCTGCTCACATTGGTGCTGACGGCCGTGTTCGGGATCGTCATGTCGGTCTGGGAATTCGCGATCATCGACGAGATGGTTAGGCCCGACGCGGTCGCCGCCCATGTGGAAGCGATGACCGACGCGCAGCGCCGTGCCCATCAATGGCTGACGGGCACGGTCGATTTGCTCTATCCGTTCGCCTACGCGACCTTCTTTACGGGCGTTTTCCAGCGTTTCCTGTCGGGGACGCCCCGCCTTATCCTGACCGCCATGGCAATCGCCATTGTGCCTTTCGACCTGCTCGAAGGGCTGGCGCAAATCATGATCCTGGGCGGGAAACCGGCTTGGCTCGCCGTCAAGGCGGTCGCCACGCCGGTCAAACTGGCCCTCTACGCCCCTGCCTTGTTGATGGCGACGATCACCTTGATCTTTGCGGGTTTCCGGCACGTGCTGCGCGGTTAGGAGACGGAAGCCGGGGAACGGAGGCGGAGGGACAGCGGTTAGGCTGCCATGACCTCCATTAGATCCGTTTTCGCCGCGACAGCCCTGCTCGCACTATCTGCCTGCCAGACGGGCGTGTCCGATGCGGGACCAGATGCCACCGCACCGCCCGAGCCGTCGCCCGCATCCATAGAGTTGCAAAAGGGGAAGCGACCGAAAGGCGCGACCTTATCGCCGGACGGCTTTCTGACCATCACCGATGCGCCGCAACCCGGCGCGCAGCTTTTCGTCGGCCACGCCGAGCGCAGGGCGCGGATGCAAGGCCTGTCCGCGGCAGAAGTCGCACGTCGCACCGAGACCGAGCAGCGCCTCATGCGCAAACGGGAATATTGGTGGAACGCGCTGTTGGACGACGAGCCCCGCACATTGCGCGGCAGCTATATGGACTGGACGGTGGAGACCTCCGAGGGGTTGGGTCAGGAAGTCGTCATCCTAGATGATCCGTTCCCAATGCAGACCCTATCCTACTATGTGACCGATCCGCAGGTCCGCGCGGCCGGTCCGGACGCGTTGGAAGCGCTGAGCTCGCGCCGCGCGGCCTTTGTCCAGCGACTTGAGGGTATGGGTCTGTCCGTCAAGGCCGATCCGGTAGAGTGGGACGGGAGCGTGGTCATCGAAGGCAACCCGGAAACGCTACGGGCCGAACATGGTGCGGATCGCTTGGACCCACCCGCCGGTGTCCGCGTCTCGTACGATATGGGCACCCCAGACCCCGATCCGGCCTTGTCCGCCCTGTTGCGCGTCGATCCGGTCGACCGGGATGCGCGCGGTCCCTATGTGCAGCCCTATAACAGGGGGCATATCACGGTGCGCGACGGTTGCGTGCTTGTCGAGACGCGAAGCGAACGCCACCTGGCGCGCTTCATGCCGGGACAAGCTCTGGGTGTCGACGCGGACGGGTACGCGGCCCTTCTGGACGGATTCGGCGGCATGAGCGTGCGTTTCGGCACGCGGATCGGCTTTTCCGGCTCAAGCCGCGCCGTTCACGCTCCGCCGGAGGATGCGGACGCTTGCGGCGTGGACACGCAAATGTGGCTGCCCGAAGCGCGCAGCGAGACTTCGGACGGTCCTTTCAATCCCTAACGTTGACGCGACGCGCTAGCGGGTCGCGTCCGGGTGCCGGGATGCGAGCCATCTGGATGCCGGCCCCATGACGGTACCGATGACCAGGCCGATGGCCGGGATATAGCCGTTGAACCGGCCCCACGTCCCGAACACGGTCAGGCTGAGCGGGTAACTGGTCTGCATCTGAACCCAGCCTGCCATGCACGTCCGCCGGAAGAGTTGCGAAAATCAGGATGATCGCCGCCTGGAGGAACAGGCCGATGCCCTCGACATGCTGGTTCATCCAATAGGCACAGCTGAACATGAAATGATGGAACCATATGAGCACGGCGGAGACGAACAGATAGATCAGCGTGAATATGACATATCTCGCCATCCCGTCCTCCTCCCGGCCCTTCATATGTCTACGGGCACGCGGCACGCCGGATCAACACCTGTCCGCGCCCCCTTCACACGCAATCGTGCGCTTGCTAGGGGCGCGGACTTCACGACGGGGTCTTTCGCGCGATCGCGGGCGTCCCCACTTGGGATGACGGACGGCGTTACTGCCCTTCCGCCGCTAGGGACCCTTACGTCATGGTATCAGCCGCCGAACAGCTCGCGCAGAACTTCCGGCCCGGAACGTTCTTCAAGGCCAAGGAGCTGCAGCAGCGGCTGCTCTTCACGCTGGGTATCCTCGTCATCTATCGCCTGGGCACCTATATTCCGGTGCCGGGCGTGGACCTGGCGGTCTTTTCGGGTTTCCTCGACGGCGGCATGGCCGGGGGCTTCGGCGACCGGCTGAACATGTTCGCGGGCGGCGCGGTGGAGCGCATGGCGGTTTTCGCGCTCAACGTGATGCCCTATATTTCCGCGTCGATCATCATGACGCTAATGAAGGGCTCCATCCCGTCGCTCAAGGAGCTGGACCGCGAAGGCCAGCAGGGTCGCCAGCAGATCAACCAGTATACGCGCTACCTCACCCTCGTCCTCGCCGCCTTCCAGGCCTTCGGCGTGGCCAAGCTGATCGAACGCTCCGGCGCGGCCATCGATCCGGGGCTCTTCTTCCAGGCCTCGACCGTCATCACGCTGGTCGGCGGAACCATGTTCCTGATGTGGCTGGGCGAACAGGTGACGGCGCGCGGCGTCGGTAACGGCGTGTCGCTGATCATCTTCGCGGGCATCGTGGCGGAGTTGCCGCGGGCCATCTTCCAAGTCTTCTCGCTCAACAGCACCTCGTCGGTCGTCTCGACCCAGCTGCTAATCTTCCTGATCGTGATGTTCATCGCGCTTTCCATGCTGATCGTCTATGTGGAGCGGGCGCAGCGAAGGCTCTTGGTGCAATATCCCAAACGACAGATGGCGCGCGGCCGCCAGTTCGGGGGCGAGTCCTCCTTCATGCCGCTGAAGCTCAACACGGCCGGTGTGATCCCGCCCATCTTCGCCAGCTCGCTGCTGATCCTGCCGACCACGCTCGCCCCGCTCATGCTGGGACAGGACGGCTCCGGCGCGTCCGGCCTTGCCACGACACTGTTGGCCGCGCTGGGCTATGGGCAGCCCATCTACCTGGCGCTCTACGGCATCCTCATCATCTTCTTCTGTTATTTCTACGTGCCTTATGTCTTCAAGCCGGACGATGTGGCGGACAATCTGCGCAAGAATGGCGGCTTCCTGCCGGGTATCCGTCCCGGCGCGCGCACGGCGGACTATCTGAACTACGTGCTGTCGCGCCTGACCTTCATTGGGGCATTCTACGTCGCCTTCGTCTGCGTGGTGCCGGAACTGGTGATCGCGCAGAATGACGGCATTCCGCCGTCGGTCGCTATGCTGATCGGCGGGATGAGCCTGCTCATCATTGTGTCGGTCACGCTGGACACGGTGGCGCAGATCCAGTCGCACCTGATCGCCCACCAATATGAGGGCCTCATCAAGAAGTCGCGCATGCGCCGCCGCTCCAAGGGCAAGACGTAGGACGGCGCAGTCTGCAGGCCGCTGCTTGCGGATTTAGTCCCGCAGGGGTGGCCTTGGCGGGCAATACGGGGCAGTAGGCGTTTTTTCGCCTTTGGGGGACGGACCGGCCATGCCGATGCACGATCGTAAACTCAACCTGATCCTGTTCGGCCCGCCGGCCGCCGGCAAGGGGACGCAGGCCAAGGCGCTCGTCGCCGAACACGGGCTGATCCAACTGTCGACCGGCGACATGCTGCGCGCCGCCAAGGAAAGCGGCTCGGAACTGGGTGAGCGGGTCAGGCTGATCATGGACCGGGGCGATCTGGTGAGCGACGAGATCGTCATCGCCCTGATCGAGGAGCAGGTCGACGCCAACCCCGATGCGCCCGGCTTCATCTATGACGGCTTTCCGCGCACCGTGCCCCAGGCCGAAGCGCTCGACGCCCTGCTGACGTCGCGCGGCATGGGCATCGACTCGGTGATCCGCCTGAAGGTGGACGACGACGCCCTGCTGGAGCGCATCAAGACCCGCTTCGCCGAACAGGGCCGCAAGGACGACAATCCGGAAACCTTCAAGCACCGCCTGGACACGTACAACCAGCAGACCGCGCCCCTGCTGCCCTACTATGCGGGGCAGGGGAAGCTGGCCGAGGTGGACGGCATGCAGCGCATCGAGGACGTGTCCGCGCAGATCGCGACCGTGATCGACAGGGTCAAAGCCGGCAAGACGCCGCCCAAGAAGGGCTTTTTCGCGCGCCTGTTCGGGGGGTAGCGCGGACGCCGCACCCGCATCCCCACATGCACCGGGGCGGTTGACCTTGCGGGGACTCATCTCTATGTGACCGGCTTCGCGACGGGCGGCGCATTGTTTCCGCCCTTTTCCCTATGGGAATTACTGAACCAGAGGCCTGGCGCAAGCGGGCCGAAGCGGTCCCGGCCACTTACGGCGGAGGGGCATGCCAGGCGAAAGAGGAACAGCCGATATGGCTCGTATAGCCGGGGTCAACATCCCCACCAATAAGCGCGTCAAGATCGCGCTGACCTACATTCACGGTATCGGCCCCGCCAAGGCGGCCGAAATCACGCAAGCCGTCGGCATCGCCGACGACCGCCGCGTGCAGGACCTGACGGACGCCGAGGTCCTGTCCATCCGCGAGACCATCGATCGCGACCACATGGTCGAAGGCGATCTGCGCCGCGAAGTGTCCCAGAACATCAAGCGCCTGATGGACATGGGCAACTATCGCGGCCTGCGCCATCGCCGCGGTCTTCCGGTCCGTGGACAGCGCACCCACACCAATGCCCGCACCCGCAAAGGTCCGGCCAAAGCCATCGCCGGCAAGAAGAAGTAAGGTAGGATCATGGCCAAGGAACCCGGTCGCATCCGCCGCGCGGATCGCAAGAACATCACGTCGGGCGTGGCGCATGTCGCCTCGACCTTCAACAACACCATCATCACCATCACGGACGCGCAAGGCAACGCCGTGGCCTGGTCTTCCGCCGGTGCCATGGGCTTCAAGGGCTCGCGCAAGTCGACGCCCTATGCCGCGCAGGTCGCCGCCGAGGACGCCGCCAAGAAGGCGATGGAGCACGGCATGAACACGCTGGAAGTCAATGTGAACGGCCCCGGCTCGGGTCGTGAATCGGCCGTCCGAGCGCTGCAGGCGACGGGCTTCACCATCACGACCATCCGCGACGTGACGCCGATCCCGCACAATGGCTGCCGCGCGCCCAAACGTCGCCGCGTCTAATCCGTCTTCGCGAAGGGCGTCGCCCTTCGCTTCCTCATGCGCCGACCGGAAGACGTTCCGGTCACATGGCGTTTCGCTTCGCTGACGTCGGAGCCGTCCCAGGAGAAGGACACCATCATGATTGAAAAGAACTGGCAGGAACTCATCCGCCCGATCAACCCGGAAATCGAGCCGGGCCGCAACCCCGAGCGCAAGGCCACGATCACGGCCGAGCCGCTGGAGCGTGGCTTCGGCATGACGCTGGGCAATGCGCTGCGCCGCGTGCTACTGTCGAGCCTGCAGGGCTCCGCCGTGTCCGCCGTGCAGATCGACGGCATCGTCCACGAATTCACGTCCATCCCGGGCGTGCGCGAGGACGTGACCAACATCGTGCTGAACTTGAAAGGTCTCACGGTCCGCCTGCACACGGAAGGCCCCAAGAAGGTGCTGCTGCGCAAGACCGGCGCGGGACCCGTCACGGGCCACGACATCGAGGAGACGGCCGACGTCGAGATCCTCAACAAGGATCACATCATCTGCACTGCCGACGAAGGCGCGGACATCCGCATGGAACTGACCATCACGTCGGGCAAGGGCTATGTGGCGGCCGCCGCGTCCCGCCCCGAGGACGCGCCCATCGGCCTGATTTCGATCGACGCACTCTACAGCCCCGTCAAGCGCGTGGCCTACCGCGTGGAAGACACGCGCGAAGGCCAGGTGCTGGATTATGACAAGCTGCTGGTCGACATCGAGACCAACGGCGCCGTCACGCCGGAAGACGCGATCGCCGTCGCCGCGCGCATCCTGCAGGACCAGTTCCAGGTCTTCGTCAACTTCGACGATCCGGAAGACACTGTCCGCGGCGAAGAGAAGCCCGAGCTCGACTTCAACCCGGCGCTACTGCGCAAGGTGGACGAGCTGGAGCTGTCTGTCCGTTCGGCCAACTGCCTGAAGAACGACAATATCGTCTATATTGGTGACCTGATCCAGAAGTCCGAAGCGGAAATGCTGCGCACGCCGAACTTCGGCCGCAAGTCGCTCAACGAGATCAAGGAAGTCCTCGCCGCCATGGGCCTGCACCTCGGCATGGACGCGCCGAACTGGCCGCCGGAAAACATCGAAGAACTCGCCAAGAAATACGACGACCATCTC
>JBCCCX010000112.1:0-10536 GCA_039033275.1 Pseudomonadota bacterium
CTTGCTTGACAAAACCGTTCTGTCCCTGTTTACTGAGATCGCAGAAGTTCCTGTTTCAGCTGACGTTCCCTTAATCATCAATCAGGGTCGCCGACGCTTGACTGTCCAATGACCACAGCATTTGCGCCGCCGACGAAGGGGATGCACCCATGAGCAAAACGATAATCACCTGCGCGGTCACCGGGGCTATCCACACGCCTTCAATGTCCCCGCACTTGCCTATTACCCCGGATGAAATCGCTTCATCGGCGATTGAGGCGGCGGAAGCCGGCGCGACTATCCTCCACCTTCACGCACGAAATCCCGAAACGGGACAACCGACACAAGACCCCGCCATATTCAGCCGGATCCTGCCCAAGGTGCGCGCTGGTTGCGACGCAATCATCAATATCACGACGGGGGGGGGCTTGGGCATGTCGGTCGAGGATCGCATTGCCCCTGCCAGCGCCTTTTCACCGGAGATCGCCAGCCTCAATATGGGATCGTTCAATTTCGCGACGTTCAAACTGGCGGAGCGGGACAACAATTGGCAACATGAATGGGAGTTGCCGTATCTCGCCGGTACGAAAAGCGCCATTTACCCCAATACGTTTTCTATGCTGGAACAGATCACCACGGATCTTGGTAAGAGGCGGGGGATCCGTTTCGAGTTCGAATGCTATGAGCTTGGCCATCTCGCGAACCTGGCATGGTGCTTCGACGAAGGGTTGGTGGAACCACCCTTCCTCGTGCAGGGAATATTCGGTGTGATGGGTGCGATGGCGGCAACGCCACAAAACCTGATCCATTTCCACTCGGAGGCAAAACGGCTTTTTGGCAACGAACTGCAATTCAGCTGTTTTGCGGTTGGGCGCGTGCAAATGCAATTCCTTACTATGAGCGCGATACTCGGCGGTCATGTACGTGTCGGGTTGGAGGATTCTCTCTACATTTCTCGAGGTGTTCTTTCGGTGTCCAACGCGGAGCAGGTGAGCAAGATCCGCCGCATTCTGGAAGAACTGGGGCATGAAATCGCAACGCCGGAAGAGGCCCGTCAGATGCTCTCGCTGAAAGGCGCCGAGCATACCGATATCCCGCTTTCTGCGTAACCGGCGGGCCGCAAGATGGAAGATGAAAGAGCTCCTCTTAACCTCCGTGTGATCGTCACGGCCGGGGGCGCAGGCATCGGGCGCTCCATTGTCGAGCATTTCGTCGCCGCCGGCGCGCATGTCCTTGCGACCGATCTCGACGTCGATGCGTTGACGCCCCTTGCCGATAGAGCCGAAGGGCGCTTGATCCTTCTGCCAGGCGATGCGAGCGCTGAAGAGACGGCATCATCGGCGTGTGCGTCCATGATCGAAGCGTTCGGCGGTGTCGATGTACTCGTGAACGGGGTCGGCATTGCCGGTCCAACGGCCGCGGTCGAGGACATAACGCTGGACGACTGGAACACATCGTTGACCGTCAACCTGACCTCCCATTTTCTCTTTTCACGCGTGGTCGTTCCCGCAATGAAGGAACAGGGCAGCGGACTGATCGTGAACATATCGTCGTCGAGTGCCCGGACCGGCTTGCCACTCAGGCTGCCTTACGTCGTGACGAAGGCCGCGGTATTGAGCATGACAACGAACATGGCACGCGAACTCGGACCCGACGGTATTCGCGTGAATGCTATCCTGCCGGGAGCGGTGCGTGGCGAACGAAACGACCGGGTCAAGGTCGCTAAGGCCAAATCCATCGGAATAGCGCCCGAAGAGTTGGAACGCCGCAGTCTGCTTTACACGTCCTTGCGGACTATGATGGACCCTGAGGATATCGCAGAGGCCATCGGGTTTCTCGCGTCGCCAGCGGCGGCGCGGATCACGGGTCAGTTTTTGAGCGTGGATGGCAATACCGAATGGGAAGAATGACCAGCACGGACCGGACCGACTTGAAGCCGACTGCTAACACATCGGAGATTACAGGGATGGGCATAAGTGGCCCTGACGCCCGAACTGCAGTGGTCGCGATCATCGACCTGCAAGATCGCCTTGTCCCCGCCCTTGCAGATGGCGCATCGCTTGTGGAGCGCGCAGCATCGTTAGCCGCCGGGGCCCGAATGCTCGGGGTGCCTATCATCGCCACGGAACAAGTGCCAGATAAACTGGGTCGCACCGTGGCACCACTACAGCCGTTGATTGATAACGTGTGCCACAAGACGCGCTTTTCCGCAGTAGACACTCTTTTGCAACATCCCGCGATGGGAGACCGCGACACGGTCATCCTTGCGGGATGCGAAGCCCATGTCTGTGTACTGCAGACGGCGCTTGGTCTGTTGTCGAGCGGGCGTCGCGTGTTCCTGGCAGCGGATGCCGCCGGGTCTCGCAAGCCTAACGATGCGGCGCTGGCAAACGACCGGCTCGTGGCATCCGGCGCGGTCATTGGAAGCGTGGAGATGCTTCTGTTCGAATTGCTTGAAGATGCGTCGCATCCGAGCTTCCGCTCGATTTCAAACCTTATCAAATGACGCAGCGTCGTGTGATGCGGGCTTTTGAACTGCCGACTTTTGACGTCTGACATGTCGGACCCCGCAGCAAATGGGAAGAAAGAGTTAATCATGGACAGCCCGGAATTCCTGAAGAGTGTGGAGAAACGCCTGCTTTGGCTCAGCCATTGGATGATCCACAACGCGAACCATCTCCGGCCCAAGGAAGACAACATCAAGGTTGGCGGACACCAGGCGTCATCCGCCTCAATGGTTTCGATCATGACGGCGCTCTACTTTTCGGCGCTTCGGCCTGAGGACAGAGTCGCGGTGAAGCCCCATGCCTCTCCGATCTTCCACGCGATGCAATACCTGGTGGGCAACCTCGACTGCGCGCGGATGGAGGCCTTTCGCGGCCTCGGCGGTGTGCAGAGTTACCCCAGCCGCACCAAGGACGTGGACGATGTCGATTTCTCGACCGGATCCGTCGGCCTTGGAGTCGCGATCACCAGCTTTGCCTCGCTCATTCAGGATTATCTCGCGGCCAAGGACTGGGGGCCGGATTTGCCGCTTGGGCGAATGGTGGCGCTGGTGGGCGATGCCGAACTCGACGAAGGCAACGTCTATGAGGCGCTTCAGGAAGGGTGGAAGAACGACCTCAGAAACTGCTGGTGGATCATCGACTACAACCGTCAATCGTTGGACGGAATCGTTCGGGAGGGACTGTTCGAACGGGTGGAGAAGATCTTCGACGCCTTCGGCTGGGACATTGTGCGCGTGAAATACGGGGCACTTCAGCGCGCCGCCTTTGCAGAGCCGGGCGGGGATAAACTGCGCGACTGGATCGATGCCTGCCCAAATCAGGACTACTCGGCGCTGACTTATATGGGCGGCGTGGTCTGGCGCAAGCGGCTGATGAATGAGCTTGGAGACCAGGGCGACGTGACCGCGCTGATCGAAAAACGATCGGACGATGAACTGGCGGCGCTGATGGAAAACCTTGGCGGTAACTGCGTCACGACGCTAGCCGACACCTTCGCCACAATCGACCACGATCGTCCAATCTGCTTTTTGGCCTATACGATCAAGGGCTGGGGCACGCCGATCGCCGGGCACAAGGACAACCATGGCGGCCTCATGACCAAGGCACAAATGGCCGAGTGGCAGGCCGAGATGGGTGTGCCGGAGGGGCAGGAATGGGAAAAGTTCGCCAGGCTGGATGATCCGGACGCCTTTGAGGCGGCGTTGAAGGCCGCTCCGTTCTTCGCCAAGGGTGCGCGGCGCTACAGCGATGACAAACTCGCTGTTCCACGCATCGAGATCGACAGCGACCGGGAACTGTCGACGCAAGCTGCGTTTGGCAAGATCCTCGATATGCTCTCCAAGGCCGACAGCGATCTGGCCGCACGCATCGTGACGACCTCGCCCGACGTAACGGGCACGACCTCGCTCGGGGCATGGGTGAATAGGCGAAAGCTCTTTGCGCGTACCGATCAGGCCGACGCCTTTATCGAGAACCGCATCCCATCGACAGCAAAGTGGGTCTTCGCGCCGGATGGACAGCATATTGAACTCGGTATTGCCGAGATGAACCTGTTTCTTCTGTTGGGCGCAGCGGGGCTGTCGCATTCGCTCTTTGGCAAGCGATTGATCCCCATCGGCACGGTCTACGATCCGTTCGTGCACCGAGGCCTTGATGCGCTGAACTACGCCTGCTACCAGGACGCGCGGTTCATAATCGTCGGGACGCCTTCGGGGATTACGCTTGCCCCGGAGGGCGGTGCGCACCAGTCCATCGGCACACCGCTCACAGGCATGGCCCAGGACGGTCTCGCCAGCTTCGAGCCTGCCTTCGCCGACGAATTGGCCGTGATCATGGAATGGGCTTTTGACTACCTCCAACGCAACGGAGATAGCGACCCGGACGAGCGCACTTGGCTGCGGGACGAAACAGGTGGATCCGTGTATTTGCGTCTGACAACCGCAGCACTTGAACAGCCGGGCAAGCGTCACGATGACGCTTTTCGCCAAGGTGCGATCGACGGAGCCTATTGGCTCAGACCGCCCGGGCCGAATTGCGAGCTGGTGATCGCTTATCAGGGCGCTGTCGCGAGCGAGGCGATCGCGGCCGCCGGCATGGTAGGCGAGAACCGTCGCGATGTTGCCGTCCTCGCTGTTACCTCGGCCGACCGTCTGAACGCTGGTTGGACCGCGGCGCAGCGGGAACGGGCCCGCGGAAACCGGTCGGCGATCAGCCACGTGGAAAGCCTGCTCTCGCCACTCCCTCGTACCTGTTCGATTGTCACGGTACTGGACGGTCACCCGGCGACGCTCGGCTGGCTCGGCTCCGTCGCGGGTCATCGTACGATCAGCCACGGCGTCGAACACTTCGGCCAAACCGGAACCATCCAAGATCTATACCGGCATTTCAGGATCGATCGCGCGTCCCTCGTTGACGCCATTGAGACGTTGACGATCGGACGACGTATCCATGCGGTATGATGGACGCGGCCTCTCAATTCGTACCAGCGATCGGACATTCTGCCCGGAGACACAAAGTTCTATGACAGCCACGCCTGCACCCGATATCGAATTGCCGTTCAACGGTCGTATCGAACGATCACACCGTGAAATGCGCCACGGCGGATGTTCTCGACTCCCAACATTTAAATGCGGTCGCAGAAAAAAAGGTCGCAGGTCTCGCGTCGAACCACTCGTACCTGCGGTGAACATCCTGTGGTGCCATAGTGCAAAAACCGGGAGATTCTGGAAATGAACGGCATAGTTTCAACCGCCCTCGGCGATCCATCTCCTGCCAACCGCGAGACACTCGAAACGATCGAGACCCCGTGTGTCGTTGTGGATTATCGTCGCCTGTGTGCCAACATCGCGTGTATGGCTGACATGGTTGGCAATGCCGCTGCCCTCCGGCCACATGGAAAGACCCACAAAAGCGTGCAAATCGCCAGGATGCAGGTCGAGCGTGGCGCAGTGGGCTTGACCACATCGAAAAGCGAAGAGACCAAGGTTTTCCTGCGCGGTGGGATCGGGTCCGTCACAGGGGCCTATCCACTTGTCGATGAGCGCAAGGTTGCACGCATTATGGAGGCCAGCCGATCAAACGGGCAGGACATGCGGTTCATCGTCGATAGCCCAGAAACGGTCGACGTCCTTGAAAAGGTCGGATCAGATCGAGGTATTTCGGATATACCAACCTTCATCAAGGTTGACGTCGGGCTTGGTCGGTGCGGTGTCGATCCCGATAGTGAAGCGGCTTTGGACATCGCGGTGCGCGTATCGCGGTCGCCCCGTCTGCACTTTCAAGGTCTTTTATCACATGCAGGCCACGCATACGGAGCATCGTCGTTAAAGCAGGTGCACGAAATAGCGGTACATGAGCGCCGACTGTTGACGGGCTTCAAGACCAAGTGCGCCGGTGCCGGATTAGACGTTCCAGAGGTCTCCGTTGGCGCAACACCGACGGTTCTCGCGAATGACGGGTTCGAGGGCATCACCGAGGCGCGGCCCGGGAACTACGTGTTTTTGGATCGGACACAGGTGGCGTTGGGCGTCGCGCGCCTTTCCGACGTCGCGTTGAGCGTTCTCGCAACAATCGTCAGTTTAAACGATCGTCACCTCATCGCAGATGCTGGATCGAAAACCCTGAGCTCGGATCTGGGAGCGCATGGCAAAACCGCGGTCGAAGGCTACGGCTGGGCTATTCCGTTGGGCGATGATGACGACAACCCTGGCTATGTGGTAAGCCGATTATCCGAAGAACACGCATTTATCGAACACAGTGGCCGTCGTCTACCCATTGGTTCGCGCATCCGGATTTATCCAAATCATGCCTGTGTCGTTGCAAACCTCACTGGTCGAATCGCACTGAGCAGTAACGACGAAGTTTTTGATTGGATCGACATTGAAGCTCAGGGGCAGGTTCGATGACGCAACCGACCGTACATCCGAGTGCTCGAACACTGATTGAACTGAATCAAATTAACATAAGAAAGCTTATCGGCTGAAGCTCATGCTCTTTCCCGCTCCCCAATCCAAACATGGTCTCCCTGTGGACTCCGCCCTCCTCCCTGGCGGATTCGACCCGGTGTCAGCGCCCCTTTCGACGGTTTCTGACACCGGGTCGGCCTTTTTTGTGCGACGTGCCACCAGGCCTCTGCCTCGAGGCGTAATCTGATCTGCCGAAGCGTTGGAGATTTCCATGACCAACCTTGAGGGCGCCGGATCCTATCCATTGCAGCGAACTTATTGGGCGTGGGAGTTCCTGCGACGCAACGAAGAGTTTCGGACTACGGCGCGGCGGTCGCCGCGGCCTGCGCCAGAAGTCATCGAAGAAGGTCTCACGCTCTTTCAGCAAACTGCCCCTGCCCCACGCGCGGAGGCGTGGGGCCTCGCTTGCTTTCCCTGATCCCGATCGGTCTGCGATTGAAGCTTCGGTGTTCTTCGATGCCTCAGCCCTTTCCAATCAGATCCCGTTGCGTGTTCTCGACGCCAAGACAGCGAAGGCCTCCGACGGTTTCGTCTTTCCAAGGTCCGTCGATCTCGCTCTGCTACCGTTGACTGACGGGTCGGGTTTCGGGATTGCTCGGCGGGCGGCGGAAGAGATCCACTTCACGTTCAAGGGACGACCAAGTTCATCGGAGGACACTAGGTTTTTGCTTGCCTTCGACCGACCTGCGAAAGCGCTTGGCGCGCTGAAGAACATCCAGCGGCTTGATGCGATGCTGAACGGTCAATCACTGACTAAACAGAACATTCCTCTCACCACCCGGAAGCGCCTGCGCGCGGCACTCGTCGGAGTAGACGGACTTGCGGCCGGGATGAGCTATCGAGAGGTTGCGATCCTTATCTATGGTGAGGAATTGGTTCAGCAGAGCTGGAACGACATTGATCGCATCCTTAAGAATAGAACGATCCGTGCCGTCCAACGCGGTCGTCGTTATGTCGCCGGCGAGTACCGAAAGCTCTTGGGCTAGTCTTGACCCAATCGGTGCTCTGCTGCTGAAACCGCTGACCTCAGCCGCGCGAGTTCCGCCTGTAGCCGCCCAGGTCTCGAGCCATGATGCGCCAGCATCGAGACCCCGTCGCTCTCGATTAGATCGGCCGCAAGCGCCAACACGCGAGTATCCGAAAACGCAGAGGTCAGGGCATCGAGCAGATCGTCATCGAGCCCCTGCCCCGCGACCATGAGCCGACCCTCTTCGGGATCGATGATCAGCTCTGGGCGTCGACCAGAGAATACTGCCTTTGCAATGACAGCCGCCGGAAGTGTCACCTCGCATGCCGGTTCTTCGGACCCGGCCGGGACCAACGAAAAGCGGTAAGCGTCGGGCGCATCGGGATCACCGATTGCCTCCCAACGCCATTCGACTCCCGAGGTGTCCGCCGCGTGCGGCCTTGATCCTTCACTCTGCATTTGACCACCCAATCGATCCGACGGCTCGCGCACGATACCTAGTATACTGGGTAGTGCTAACGATCGTCGCGCGATTCCGTCGCGCCATGACTATAAGGCAACTTTTGGCGACGAATTTGCGAAATCTCCGGCACGCCGCAGGGATGAGTCAGGAAGAGCTTGCCGATCGTGCCGGCGTGAACCGGAATTATGTCGGAATGATCGAGCGTTGTGAGAACGCGGCCACCGTCGACGTCATCGGACAATTGGCCGAGGCTTTGGATGTGTCGCCAGGTGAGCTTCTGATGGAGGCGGGCACCGTGCAACGAGATCGCAACCCGACTCCGAAGAAGTAACTAACCTTAGAAGAGATCGGCGACTTCCCGCCTTTTCACCAGCAGAATTCGGCGGGTTTTCAAGGGTTTGCAGTATCGCGCGCTCAATGCAGCGCGGCGATACTGTCCAAAAGTCACTTCCGCGTAGGAGCATGAAGCGGGGGCGATAACAGCTTTGGCGTGTCTTCGTAAGCAGAGCCGACCAACCCATCCCACTTCACCGGAGGTCGGGACCATGCGAACTGCCCGAATTCAAGCGACTGCCGTGGCGCGGCTTTACGGCGAGGACCCGACAGAAATCGTCGGCTGGCTTTACGTCTGGAACACCGAGGAGCTCGGGATCAGATGCAGATATAGCAATTTGGCGTTTCGTTTCATCGATCCGCCCGTCGATCTCAATCAGTACTCGCGCAGGTTTCGGGCCAATAAACGGGTGCGAGCGCGGCTCGCATCAATTGGGCCCCTGCCCTCTTAATGCCCCTCAATCTAGTTTCGAGTGCACCACAGCATCTCAACGCGCTCTGACGCGCAATCCTTCCTAGCGCGTATGGCGCATTGACAGGATGTGGCTTCGCTCAAATTGGTCACGCGGCCGTACAGCCGATGCGAACGTGCACATAAAGCACGCATTCATCAAAACAGCATTATATGATATAAAAATACTGTTTTGATTCCTCATCCACGGTGGGTACGCGAAGGAGCGTCTATGCTGAGACAATTTAGAAACACTCTCGTCGCTGGCGGATTACTCGGCGCCATGGTCATGGGTTCACCGCAACCTGCCCACGGACAAGCCTACCAGATCGACTGCGCGATTCTGCTCTGCCTCTCGGGTGGTTGGCCCGCGTCGGTCACGTGTGCCCGCGCCCGTGCAGAGTTCATCCGCCGCATCACGCCTTGGCCCGTAGAGCCACCCCTGCAGATTTGGCGGTGTCCGATGGGCGCGGCCTATACCGTTGATCCCGATACGCTGACGAGCGAGCGGATCTACGAGACCCTCTTCGATCCCGACAGCACCTCGCCGCTTCAGTCCCTCCCAATCGAAGACGTCGGGCTCCCAGTCACTGTAGCTGACGGCCGTCTTGTTGCCCCCCCTGCCCCGGCCATTCTGACGCGACCACTCACGACACCTGCGGAGCTGCAACCTGCTGTCCTTCATCTTGCGGGCGGTGACGCGGCTCCGTTGCCGGATGGGTTCGCGCTGCAGCTCGTACAGGATCGGGCCGACATCGACATCAGCGGTCCGGAGTTCAACTTCGTGCGCTCCATCCGCGTCTTCGACGCACGCTTCGTTCGTCAGAGGGAGTCCGGTGAGGAGGGCGACTGCAACCGCATGGCCTCGGTTAGGATGGGCACCTATGGCACGCAAGGTGACTTCCACTGGTCGGGCAGTTCCGTTGACGCCTTACCCGATCCGCATGTGGGCACGGAACGCTATGGGGATCATTGTCCCAGTCTTTGGCATCGATCCGTGTTCGTGGAGTGGCGCGACTACGAAGGCAATTATGGATACGAGCAGGTAAACTACTAAGCTTGGGGATGGTTTGGAACCCGCAGAGCTGAGCCTTTGATTGGGTGACGGTCCGTCTGACCATGCGGACGTCTGGGGGCGCCGCCTCGGGCCGTCGCCACTCGTCGGTCCCAGACCGGCGCCAAGGGCCTAAACCGATCCGAGTCTCGAACCTCTCAGGAGCGACCGCGCCGACTGCCAAGACAAAGCCAAATGCGCCCAATACCGAATTTCGGCAATGGGACGTCCAAGTGTCGTGGGACGAAGGATACAGGCTTCTCACACCGGACCCTATCCAGGCCCCCTACCCTCTTTGGTGTTGCATCGACGCGCGCCGGACGTTGCAGGCATACATGCCGATCTCGCCACCGGTCGCACCATAGGCGATCATGGTACCCTCGAGTATCTCCTGTCCGGCCGGCACGTCCATCGCTTGGATCTCAACCTGCTCATCGACTGCTTTGAAGGTGTCCCGCGCTGCTGCGTGACAGTCAGCTACGTTCACGAGGTCCATGCGTGTCTCTACTTCAGATCCTGTCTCGACGTTGAAGACCACCATGATCAGCAAAATCCTCACTTCGTCTTTCTCCCGCGGGGTTCAAGAGTACTTTTGCTCGTGTCTTTGAGGCAGTTCTTTCCCTCGATGCTGTTGGCCAGCTGGTCGTGCTATTCTGTATTCGAGAAACAATAATACAGCATTGCTCGATATGCCAAAGCGTCATGAAGCTTTGAGCTCTCGGAGCTGTGTGGATCTTCACTGAGATTGACGCGACTTTGGCGAGAGTGCCGGGGCTCTAGAAACAAGCATTGCGCCGTCTATCGCCTTGCCGATCAC
>JBCCCX010000113.1:0-10377 GCA_039033275.1 Pseudomonadota bacterium
GTTGGGGTTTCGGTTTTCCCTCGGCCCGGGGGTTGGGCGGGGGGCCGACCAGGGGTGCCCCGTCTTTCTTCCGCCCCCGCGCACCACCCCGGGGCACGACGGCTCTGGTCATCTGGACCACGACACCCTGGACCATCCCGGCCAACCGGGCCGTCTCCTACTCCGACACGATTGCCTACGGCCTCTACGAAATCACCGAGCTTGCCGATCCCGGCTTTCCGTTAGGACAAAAAGTCGGCGACCGGCTAATCGTTGCAGATAAGCTCTGGGGCGATCTTGCCAAGGCCAGCCACATTACCGGCAGCGACCGCCTGCGCACGGTCGAGGCGGACAAACTGAATACCCTTGTCCTCTCCCACCCTCTCGCGGGGACCGTGGACGGTTTCGACCGCCCCATCCCCCTCCTCCCCGGGGACCACGTCACCGACGACGCCGGCACGGGCTTCGTCCACACCGCGCCGTCGCACGGCGAGGACGATTTCAATGTCTGGATGAGCAATACGGACAAGATCGAGGCGCTGGGGGCGGATCCAGCTGTTCCCATGACCCTCGACGATGCAGGCTGCTATACGTCCGTCGTCGGCCCCCGTTTCCAAGGCCTCGACGTCATCCGCACGTCCGGCAAGAAGCGCGGGCAGGACGGAAAGGCCAACGCGGAAGTCATCAAGGCGCTAGTGGAGGCGGGCAATCTGCTGGCCCGCGCGCCGATTACGGTGCGCGACGCCCATAGCTGGCGGTCCAAGGCGCCCGTGCTGCGGCGCGCCACGCCGCAATGGTTCATCTCCATGTCCAAGGGCGGTTTGCGCGAAACGGCGCTGACCGAGATCGACAAGACGGCCTTCTACCCTGAGCGCGGGCGCAACCGCCTGCGCACCATGGTGGAGGACCGGCCGGACTGGCTGATCTCCCGCCAGCGCGCCTGGGGCGTGCCGATCACGATCCTGCTGGACGCGGAAGGCAATCTCCACACGGAGCGCGACGACGCCGAAGCCATCAACGCCCGCATCTTGGCCGCCGTGCGCGAACACGGGGTGGACGGCTGGTTCGACACGCCCGCCGAGGACTTCATGGGCGGCGAAGCCGGATGGACGAAAGTCACCGACATTCTCGACGTCTGGTTCGACTCCGGCTGCACCCATGCCTTCTGCCTGAAGCAGCGCGACGATCTGCCAGACCGGGCGGACCTCTATCTCGAAGGGTCGGACCAGCATCGCGGCTGGTTCCAGTCGAGCCTGCTAGAAAGCTGCGCCGTCTATGGCGAAGCGCCCTATAAGGCGGTGATGACGGACGGCTTCGTGGTGGACGACAAGGGCCTGAAAATGTCCAAGTCACTCGGCAACACGATGAGCCCGCTGGACATCGCCAACCAGTTCGGCGTGGACATCCTCCGCCTCTGGGTGGCCAGTTCCGACGTGTATTCCGACCTAAAGATCGGCAAGGACATCATCCAGACCAATGTCGATGCCTACCGCAAGCTGCGCAACACGCTGCGTTACCTCGTCGGCGCGCTGGACGGCTATGACGAAGCCCACGCCGTGTCCTACGACGACATGCCCGCGCTGGAGCGCTGGGTGCTGCACCGCCTGCACGAGATCACAGCCAAGCATGGACAATGGGTCGAGGCGCACGAGCACCGCCGCATCTACAGCGAGCTGTTCAACTTCTGCACCAACGACCTGTCGGCCTTCTATTTCGACATCCGCAAGGACGCGCTCTATTGCGACCCGCTCGACAGCACACGCCGCCGGGCCTGCCGCAAGGTCATGCATGCCATCTTCGAGCGGCTCACGACCTGGCTCGCGCCGATCCTGTGCTTCACCATGGAAGAGGTCTGGCGCACGCGGCACGAAACGTCCGTCCACCTGGAAGACTTCCGCACCGCGCCGGAGCGGTGGGAAAATGCCGCCCTCGCCCACCACATGGAACAGGTCCGCACCTTCCGCGACGGCGTCAACGAAGCCATCGAACCGCTGCGAAGAGACAAGGTCATCAAGTCTTCACTTGAAGCGCGCGTGGTCGCGCCGGGTACTGATGTTGCGGCATCGCTGGACGCGCTGGGCGTCAGCCGCAACGACGTTTACGCCGACCCGGCGGACCCGAAGGACGTGCTCGCGGACTATCTGATCGTGTCGGAGGCGGACTTGGCAGGCGGTCAGATCGTCGTCGAAGACCTGAAGGACAGCGCCGCGAAAAAATGCGCGCGGTCGTGGAAATATTTCCGCGGGGACGGCGAGATTACGCCGAGGGACGCAGCGGCGGTGGCGGCGTTGGACGCTTCCTGAAGTTCTTCGCTCTCGCCGACTTGATCGGCGAGCCCATCTCCCAACCGCTTCTCACTGACGAGACGGCAGGAGATGGACAGGCCGATCAAGTCGGCGAGAGCGGACGTTTGAAACCAATGTCCTAAGTCCCCCCCCCGAGCAGGGGGAGGTGGCCGAGCGTAGCGAGGTCGGTGGGGGGTGGAGGCGTCTTGGACTTGCAAGAACGCTTACGCCTTGATCGACCGAGACCGTCAGCACCCCCCCACCGACCCTTGCGCTTCGCGCGGCAGCCCGCCTCCCCCGGCTCGGGGGAGGGATTTGTCGGTCAATCCTCCGGCATCCCCTTGCCACTGTGCCGCACCGCCCCAGGCGTCTTGCTCAGTTTCGGGAACACGCCCTGCATCGGCACTTCGCCGTAGCGGTCGCTTTTTGCCGTCACGACCGCCTCGCGCGCCGCGTAGTGCGGGTCGGCCAACATGTCGTCTGCGCGGTAGAGCTTGCTGCACGGGACGCCGTTCGCGTCGAGCATGCGCTGCACGTCCGCTGCTGCGTGTTGCGAGGTCCACTCCGTGATGCGCGCGTCCAGCTCGTGCTGGTTCGCCCCGCGCGCGACGTGGTCGGAATAGCGCGGGTCCTTGGCCAGCTCCGGTGTGCCCATCGCGGTAGCTAGCCGCCCGAACACCGTGTCCTGGTTCGCCCCGATCACGACCTGCCCGTCCACGCAGTCATAGATATTGGACGGGGCGATGCCGGGTAGGTAGCTGCCCGTGCGCTGACGTACGAAGCTCTCGATGGCGTGTTCCGGGATCGTCGCCTCCATCAGGGCCAGAACGGATTCGTAGATGCTGGCGTCCACCACCTGCCCTTCGCCCGTCCGGTCGCGGTGGTGCAACGCGGCGAGCGCGCCGAGGCAGCCGAACATGCCCGCAAGGCTGTCACCCAAGCTGATCCCCGCGCGCGCCGGTTTACGGTCCGGGTCGCCGATCAGCGCGCGCAAGCCCCCCATAGCCTCGCCGACCGACGCGTAGCCTGCGCGTTTCGCGTAAGGGCCGGTTTGGCCAAAGCCCGACACGCGCACCATGATGAGGCCGGGATTGATCGCGGAGAGCGCGTCGTAGCCCAGACCCCATTTCTCCATCGTGCCGGGCCGGAAATTCTCGATCAGGATGTCGGCGTCGCGGATGAGGTCCTTCAGCGCCGCCTGCCCTTCGGCGTCGCGCAGATTGAGGAACACGCTTTCCTTGTTGCGCGCCAGTATCTCCCAGGACAGCGGAAAGCCCTCCCGGCCCCAGCTTCGCATCGGGTCGCCGACACCGGGTTGTTCGACCTTGACCACATGCGCGCCGTGATCGGCCAGCAACTGCCCGCAGAACGGCCCGGCGATGAGCTGCGCGCATTCGATGACCTTGAGGTCTGTCAGCGCGCCTTGGCGGGGGGGGTTCTTCGTCACCGTCCGGCACCCCCCATCGACCCAGCGCGGTGCGCTGGGCCACTTCCCCCTGCTCGGGGGAAGAATGATGGATCGCTCCCCCGAGCAGGGGGTAGAGCCAAAGCAAAATGAATTTTTGCGACGCGAATGGTCGAGCGCATGCGAGACTGAGGGGGGTGCATAATGGATCAGCCGGGCGAAGCCCGTCCTTCATGCCGCCGCATCAGCCGCGGCGGCGGGCTCGCGGTGAACTCCGTCATCTCCAGCGCCGCCAGTGCTTCGCTCCGGTCGTCATCCGTGAATACCCCCGTCGTCAGGCAGAACTCGATCACATTACCGGTCGGGTCGGTGGTGTAGACGCTGTGGCACCAATTATGGTCGACCTCGATCACGTCACACCCGGCCGCCTGCCACATCTTGCCCTTTGCCTTCAGGGCATCGAGCGAGTCCACGTCGAAGCTCACATGCTGCGTGAAGGGCGGAGTGCCGCAGGCCGCATTGAGGTCCAGCGGACCCTTGGGCTTCGCCTCGCCATGCAATTCCCAGAAGGCGATGAAGGTCGTGTCGTCGCCTTCGTGCATGCGGTAGAAGAAGTGCTTGGCCCATCCGCCCGTCATGACGGGCTGGACCTCGACCTTGACCAGCTCCCACCCCATCACACCTTCGTAGAAGTCGTGCGTGGCCTGCATGTCGTCTACAGCGAGCGCCAAATGGTGATAGCCGGCCATGTCTTATCCTCCTGAGGTGGAAACTGAACCAAGCCAGGACGGAATTGAAGGGGATAGGGCAGTCATCACGGACAGGGTGAACGCCCATACCCAGCCTCGCGCGGAGGCAAGCCTAGCGGCGCAGGTCCGCTATTCCCGGCTTGGTTACGCAGCCGATCACCCAGACGTCATAGACGCGGTGATCCAGGGCGCTGATGGCCGGGCGGCTGGCAAACATCCAACCGGAGAAGATGCGCGCGCCCTCTTCGCTCTCGGCCCCTTCTTCCGTCAGGCGGCGGTCGTCGATCTGCAGGAAGGCGTACGTCTCGGGCAACTCGGTCGGCGGCGTCTTTTCGCAATGGCGGGCGTGGATGGTCAGGCTGCCGAAATTGAGGGTCTCGCCTAGCGGCACGGTGTAGTCGAAGGTGCGCGCCGTGACCTTGTCGAGGGCGCGCAGCTCCACCGCCTCGCCCATCAGGTTGGGTTCGGTCGTGGTCGACGCGCCCGCCACCAACGGGAACAGCAGCGCAGCGAGAATAGTCGCCGGCCTAATCACCAGGCGTCCAGGCCTCGTAGTCGGCAGCGACTTCCTGGCGCTTGGCCCCGCGGTCGAGCGAACCCTTGGGTTTGTAGGCGCGCGGGGTGCCGGTCATGTTGGGCTGGTGCGGCAATTGCCAGTCATGCCGGCGGATGCCTAGCTGGTCGGGCAGCTCGTCATAGATATGGTGCAGCCAGCCATGCCATTCGGCCGGAACGGAAGACGGATCGGCGTAGCCCTTGTAGATCACCCAGCGGCGCTTGCGGCCTTCAAATTCCGGGCTCGGCTCCTTCTCCTCGTGATAGACATTGCCGAACGCGTCCTCGCCGACCTTGGTGAAGTTGCGACGAACCGACAGGAAAGTGCCGGGCGTGGCGCCGTTCCACCAGGTGAAGATGCGGGACAGGAATTGCATGGCCGAATTATCCGTTGCGGTTCGCGCGGCTTATGCCTGCGGGCGAGGCGTGCGTAAAGCGCAGGCATGAGGAGAAAGGGTGACGGAATTGTGGTTATGAGCGCGCAATTTTGAATGTTGCCTAAAAGGAACGCTTACGTCCCCGGCATTTATTGCCGGGGTCTGGTCTAGTTGAGGATCACAAGACGAAGGCTGTGGGGCCGGTCTAATCTTGTGAAGGAAATCGACAGCAGACCCCGGCAATAAATGTCGGGGACGGTGGTTTGCGAGTTACATGAAGGCGGTTCACCCTTCGTCAACCCTTACTGCCAAAAGGCCGCTTTCTTACGACTCCGTAAGTGGAGGTGCGCCTCACCAGCCCGGTATGAACGGCCCGTGCGAAACGACTCCCACATCCCGCGTCCCGGCCGCCATCTGGCGCTCGGCGCCATATTGCTCGCCCTGCCGGTCTCCGCCAACGCGCAGATGCGCGTGGACACGCGCATCGTCGCGTCCTCCACATCCTGCTCGCAATGCGATCTGTCGGGCAAGCGGATGAACGGCATGACGCTGAAGAACGCCGACTTCTCGGGATCGCTCTTCAACAATTCCAACCTGTCAGGCGGCAAGCTGCACGGCTCAGACCTCTCGGGCGCGCATTTTCGCCGGGCCATGCTTTACGGCGTGAAGGGAGAGCAGGTCATCATGCGCGGCGCGGTGCTGGAAGACGCGACCTTGACGGATGCGGACCTGTCCCACTCCACGATGCGCCAGGCCAATCTCCACCGCGCGGAAATGAAGCGCGGCCGCTTCCGCGATATGGATTTCCAGTCCGCCAACCTAATGAGCGCGTCCGCACCTTTGGTCGACTTCACCCGGTCGAACTTCGACCGCGCCCGTCTCGACAATGCGGACCTGTCCGGCGCGACGCTGGATGAAGGACAGTTTACGGGCGTACGTTTCGGTTTCGCCGACCTGTCCGAGGCCTCGCTGAACGGAACCAACCTGTCGGACGCCGATCTATCCCACGTGATCGGTCTCCAGCAGGCGCAACTCGACGCGGCTTGCGGGAATATGAACACCCGCCTGCCCGACGGGCTGGGCATCGACTATTGCGACGGCGCCGCAGTGGACGAAGCTGTCTCCCAGCCGTCCTATCGTCCGCAAGCAGCCGTGCAGGGCTTGGAGCGCGCCATTATGGATGTCGAATCCCTCATGGCCAACGAAGCCGATCCGTCGCGCCGTGCCCGCCTGCAACGCGTCCATCGCGACTTGACCCAGTCCCGCGCGGCGCTGCGCCAATAGGCTTCGCCCGAACAAACAGACATCACGGTCCCACGTGAAAAGGCCGCTCCCATCCACCGGGAGCGGCCTTTTTCGGTCTTTGGCTCGTCACTCCGGAAAGGGGCGCAATTCGCTAGGCGTTGGCCGCTAGGGGTGGGGTGATGACTTCGTTATTCTCATCGAGCAGGACGACGTCGGGCTTGTAGCTCTTGGCCGCTTCGGCATCCATCTGCGCGTAGGTGATGATGATGACCCGGTCGCCGACCTGGACCTTGCGGGCGGCCGCGCCGTTCAGGCCGAAGGTCTTGGAGCCGCGCGGTGCGGTGATGGCGTAGGTGGTGAACCGCTCGCCATTATCGATGTTCAAAATGTCGACTTGCTCGTTGGGCAGGATGCCCGCCATGTCCAGCAGGTCCTGGTCGATGGAGATCGAACCTTCATAGTGGAGGTCGGCTTGAGTCACCGTCGCGCGGTGGATCTTGCCTTTCATCATGGTGAGGATCATCGATCGTCCTTCCGGGGTCGCCCGTTACGCTACAGGGCCTATATAGGGTGCGACAAGGCGGCGCAAAAGACAAACCCGCGATTCGCATGCCGGGTTCCGGTCGCCGTTTATCCTACGTTCAGGAGGCAAGAGTGGACGTTTTGATCCTTACGACCGGCGGCACGCTGGACAAGGTGCACGACATGGTGCGCGAAGCACTGGTCTTCGACCGCGAAGCCGGCTCCTGCGTGCCCGCCATTCTGGCCCAGGCGCGCGTCGGTTTTCCGCGTGTGGAACAACTCATGACACTGGACAGTCTCGACATGATCGACGCGGACCGGCAGCAAATGGTCGATGCCATCCTGGGCGCGCCGGAGCGCCATATCGTCATCACGCATGGCAGCGGCACGATGGGGCTGACCTCGCGCTACATTGCGGAGCGGGTGCAAGACAGGACCGTGGTGCTGACCGGTTCCATGCGTCCCCACTCTCTGGGCCGCTCGGACGCCAGCTTCAATCTGGGCGGCGCGCTGATCGCCGCGCAAGTCTGCGCGCCGGGCGTGTACGGTGTAATGAATGGGCGTGTGATCGAGGCGAAAGCGCTCGACAAGAACCGGACGACAGGCCGGTTCGCCTAAGACCGTATCGGCGATACTGGTCGGAGTGAGAGGATTTGAACCTCCGGCCCCTGCCTCCCGAAGACAGTGCTCTACCAGGCTGAGCTACACTCCGTATCCAGCGAGGCCGCGCCGATAAGCCATCCGTCCGCCTATCGCAAGCCCGTGCGTCACCCGAACCGTCCCGTTATATAATCCTGGGTGCGCGTGTCGGACGGGTTGGTGAACAGCCGTTCGGTCTGGTCATATTCGATCAGCGCGCCCTTATGCAGGAAGGCGGTGCGGTCGCTGATCCGCGCGGCCTGGGCCATGCTGTGGGTCACGATGATGATGCAGTAGCGGGTCTTCAGCTCCTCGATCAGCGCCTCCAGCCGCGCGGTCGCGATGGGGTCGAGCGAGCTGGCCGGTTCGTCCATCAGGATAACGTCCGGGTCGATGGCGAGCGAGCGGGCGAGAACGAGGCGTTGCTGTTGCCCCACCGACAGGCCCGTTCCCGGCCTGGACAGGCGGTCCTTGACCTCGTCCCAAAGACCAGCCCGGCGCAGGCTCTTCTCCACGAGCTGGTCCATCGCGGCCTTGGACCGGACTAGCCCGTGCAGGCGCGGGCCATAGGCGACGTTCTCGTAGACGGACCGCGGAAACGGCGCGGGTTTCTGGAACACCATGCCGACGCGCGTGCGCAGCAGAACGGGGTCCACGTCGGGCGCGTAGATATCCGTTCCGTCCATCAGGACGCGGCCCGTGACGTCAGCATCCGGTATGACGTCGTTCATGCGGTTGAAGATGCGCAGCAGGGTGGACTTGCCGCAGCCTGACGGCCCGATCAGCGCCGTGACGCTGCGATCGGCAATGTCCATGTCGATGCCGTGCAGCGCCCGGAAACCGCCATAGCTCACACCCACATTGCGGCAGGAGAATTTGTTCCGGGGGTGGACGGTCTTGTCGGTCACGATGTGCGCCTTTGCAAACGTTCGCGCAGCACCACCGCAACGCCGTTGATGAGCATCAGCACGGCCAGCAGAACGATGATCGCTGCCGACGCTCGCTCCGCCCAGGCGGTCTCTGCCGACCCCGACCAAAGGAAGATCTGCACCGGCAGCGCCGTGGCCGGGTCGAGCGGCGTGTCGGGAATGGCGGTCACAAACGCCACCATGCCAATCATCAGCAGAGGCGCGGTCTCGCCCAGCGCCTGCGCCATGCCGATGATGGACCCGGTCAACATGGCGGGCGCGGCGACCGGCACCTTGTGGCCGAACATGGCCTGCATGCGCGACGCCCCCAGGCTGAGCGCACTATCGGTCAGCGAGTCCGGCACGGCCTGCAAAGCGGCGCGCGAGGCGATCACCACGGTCGGGAACATGCGCAGCGCCATGACCAGCCCGCCCACCAGCGGGATGGAGCGAGCCAGCCCCAGCACATTGATGAAGATGGCCAGGCCCAACAGGCCGAACACGATGGCCGGCACGGCGGCGAGATTGTTGATGCTGACCTCCAGCATGCGGGTCATGTGTCCGCCCCAGCCCGTACGCGGCGCGAAACCGTCGAGATAGACCGCCGCGCCGATACCCACGGGGATTGCGAGCGCGCCGGAAATCAGCACGATCATCACCGACCCGAACAGGGCGGAGGCTAGTCCGGCCCGTTCCGGATCGCGCGAGTCGGGATTGGCGAACAGGCCGCTGGCGAAACGGCGGTCCACCCGGCCTTGGGCGGCCCAGGCGTCGAGCCAACCGGCCTGCCGGTCCGAGAGAAGCCGCTGCGTTTCCGGCGTTTCGAGGTCGATCCGGCCCTTGAAATAGCGGTTGCTCCGGTCCGATAAAGGGACGGTGAGGATCATCCGCCCGGCCGTGCCCTCACCAGTCTCTCTCTGCCTCATCTGAGCTGTCGCGGCACTCGCCGAAATCAAGGACAGCAAGTCCCGCCGCAGTGCGCCATCGGCAGCGAGTGTGTTCGCCGGAATCTCTAGCTTCGCCGCCATGGCTTCGGCCAGCGCCCGGCGATCATTGTCACCGGCCTGCGCGACATCCAGGTCCAGCGTGACCCAATGCTGGGTGAAGGCCGACAGGCCGGTGGCGAAGATCGATACAAGCAGCCAACCCAGTGCCGTCAGCGCGAAGAGCACGGAGGCGCGCCCATAAAAGCGGAAACGGCTTTCCGCCGCGCGGCGTTTCGCCATGCGTGCGGCCATGTCCGGGCCGGCGATGGAAGCGTTAGACGCGTTGGACACGGGAACCCTCATTCGAAGCGTATGCGGTAGCGATTGACCACCGCCAGCGCGCCCATGTTCAGCAGCAATGTGATCACGAACAGGACCAGCCCCAAAGCGAAGGCCGCCAGCGTGCGCGGGCTGTCAAATACCTGGTCGCCCGTCAACAGCGCCACGATCTGAACCGTAACCGTTGTAACGGAATCCAGCGGGTTGGCGGACAGGGTCGCGGCGCGCCCGGCTGCCATGACCACGATCATGGTTTCGCCGACGGCCCGCGAGATCGCGAGAAGGAACGCGCCGATGATGCCGGGCATGGCGCTGCGGAACACGACCTGGCGCAGCGTCTCCGACCGGGTCGCACCGAGAGCGGTCGAACTGTCGCGCAGGCTCTGCGGGACGGCACGGATCACGTCGTCGGACAGGGAACTGACGAGCGGGATGATCATGATCCCCA
>JBCCCX010000114.1:0-10290 GCA_039033275.1 Pseudomonadota bacterium
ATCGTAAGCATCTAAAGGGGAGTGCAAGTGAGCCAATAGAAGAAGTCAACAGAATCAAGTGAAGATCAGCTCAATCGGCAGGCAGACGAACTGCATCAACGCATAGACGAATGTCATGGCGCCGAGGTGGAGGGCGGCTTGATTGTTCTCCAGCCCAGTCAGCGACTTGATCAGGTCCGGCAGGACCGGGATCATGATGCCGAACCCGATGGAATTCAACGCCACGGTGATCAGCACGAAAACCAAGGCATGACGATCTCTGAAGGACGGGCTCATGCGTCCCTCATGTCCTGTCACCCACGCTTTGCGAAGCGTGCAAACTCGGACGCCAGCCGTTCATAGACGTCGCGCTTGAACGATACGACCTTGTCCGGCGTCTTTTCCAGCTTCACCCACTTCCATTCGGAAAATTCCTGCGTGCCGTGCGCGGCCAGATCGAAGTCCCGCGCACGGCCATTATAACGATAGGCGAACCATCGCTGTTTCTGGCCAGCATATTTCCGGCCTTTGCGCGGGGCCATGCCGGGTGGGAAGTCGTAATACAGCCATTCGCCGACGGTGCCGAGCGGGGAGAGGTGGGCGATGGTAATGCCCGTTTCTTCCCAAAGCTCGCGCAACGCACCGAACTCCGGGCTCTCGCCCTCATCCAGGCCGCCTTGTGGAAATTGCCAGCTATGGCGTCCGGTCTCACCGAAACGGCGGCCCAACCAGACTTTGCCCGAAACATTGAAAAGGCAGACTCCAACGCAGGGCCGGTAGCGATCGGGATCACGGTCCGTCATGGCAAAGCGGCCGTGGCCGGGACGAGGACAAGCCCATCTGCCGAAAGTGTCGCCGCCCATCCTTTCACGGCGTCGATCGTCTGGGGATAGGCGAATCCCACACCGATAACGCCGTCCCGACTGCGCGCGGTCTCGGACAGCACACCCAGACGCTGGGCGATAACGACCGGATCGGCGGCAGGATCGATCAGGCCATCTCCCTTGGCATAGGGCAGGGAGAGGGATGCAGACAGCGCGCCGAGCGACGGTGTGTCAAAGGACCCATCCGTAAAAAAGGCCAGGCCAGATGCACCGATTTCGGTCAAGACCGGTCCCGTCGCGTCCGTACGCTGAAGGAATCGCTCGCCCTGATAGTGGGTTACACCGACATAGCCTTGCGCCTTGGCCAGCGCGGTCCGCAACGCTCTGAGATTGACGTCCGGCCCGTTGTCTGCCGACAGTGTCTGATCACCGAGAGGTGCGGGCTCTTCGCCCTCCATCGGGATTTCCAGCAAAACTTCATGGCCGAATGCGCGAGCCCGATCGATCCAGCTTTGCAAGTCGGTCGATTGGGCGGCGAAGGACAGGGTGACAGCCGAGGGGAGTTCCCGGATCGCCTTGTCGGTCAACTCCGGATTTATGCCGAGCCCTCCGATGATGACGGATACGGGCCGACGTCCGGCGATGGTGGGGAGCTCGGCGCGGTATGCGTTCAGAGGCGTAACGCCCGCCGCATTGGGCCCTGGTACACGCCCTTGGGGCGTGTCGCGAAGGAGGCTGTTGTCCAGTGGCGGGACTTTCGGCTCGACGCGAGGCTGGGGTGTCTTAGGATCGACCTTCCGGTCCTCAGTTCCATTCCGCTTCGGCGTGTTGCCGAGCGCGTCTGTGTTTGGGGCGGTCGCAGTGGGATTGTCGCCCGGCTCGACCATGCCTGCAAGCAGGTCCGGAAGCGTGTCCTCGGGGCGGTCCAGCCGCAGTCCACCTTTACCTTCCGGCATGGCTGCGATGGAGACGGACCCGCGGGCTTCCGCATCGATTTCGCTGCCGTAAAGCCGGGACAGCAGCCAGGGTGTACCCAGGGCTAGGACGAGTAATGCCCCTGCCAAGGCCAGATGTGTCCGGCGGCGGGGGAGGGCGACTGTTTGGCGCTTCTGCACGTGGACGGGTTCCTGACGTAAGAATGTCGAGGCGGCAATCGTCAGGTACCGCCGCTAACAGACTAATCGAGTTCGGACTGCGCGTCGAGGAGCGCAGCATACCGCTCCGACTTCAAGACTTGCACCGCCGTGTGAAGTTGGAAGTCCTCGTCGCGCGGAAAGTCTTCCGGTGGAAAGATCACGGCTTCGTAGTCTTCTTCATACTCGGAGCGATCCGCATTGATGAGCGCGTTCGGGAGACTGTCCTCGCGGAAGCGGCGGCGCAGTTCGCCATTGTCGTCAAGGGCGGAAACGAGCAGATCCGGCATGATCCCACGCCCCTGGATGCTTTTGCCCGACGGGGTATAGTATTTCTGCGTCGTCATGCGCAGCGCGCCCTTGTCTCCTGGCAGCGGAATGACCGACTGGACCGACCCCTTGCCGAAGGTCCGACGCCCGAGCACCACGGCCCGGCCGCGGTCCTGCAAGGCCCCAGCGAGAATTTCCGCCGCGCTTGCGGAGCCTGGCGAGACGAGGACGACGATTGGAACATCCGGCAGGATCTCGCCGTCTTCGGCATGATAGCGTTCCGTGTCGCGTTCGTCGCGGCCGCGCACGGACAGAACTTCGCCGCCGTCCAGGAACAGCCCGGAGACGGATACGGACTGTGTCAGCAATCCGCCCCGATTGCCCCTGAGATCGATGATCAATCCGGGAAGGCTGCCGCCCATCTCTGCCTTGATCAAGGCGATGGCGTTGACGAGATCGTCCGTCAGGCGGGCATTGTTAAAGCTTTCGATGATAATGTAGCCCAGCCCTTCTTCGACGCGGTGACGAATGGCGCGGCCCCTGACCTGCTGGCGAACGACAGTGACATCGCGGCTGCCCGCGTCCGGACTGAGAACGGTGACGACGACTGGGTCTCCGGCGAGTCCGCGAATGCCTTCCACGGCCTCGTCCAGGTCCTTGCCGAGGATCGAAACGCCTTCCACGGCCGTGATGAAATCCCCCGACCGTATGCCGGCCCCGTAGGCTGGACCGTCTTCGAGCGCGTAGGAGATCTTGATGTAGCCGTCTTCCATGACGACTTCGATGCCCAGCCCGCCATATTCGCGGCGTGCCGCCTTGCGCTGCTCCGTGAATGTCGTCGGGGGAACGTAGGCGGAGTGGGGGTCAAGTTTAGACAGAGCCCCGTTGAGCGCGCCTTCGATCAGGCTGCGCGTTTCGACGGCTTCGACATACTCCGCCTCCACGACGGTCATCACATCAGCGAGAAGCTGGAGCTTGTCGTATGAAGGCGGATCGGTTTCCGTCGGGACGGCATGGGCGAGCCCGACAGCCGCGGCCAGGGTTATACCCGACAGAGCTGCAACGATCCCCCGCAACGTCTTCACTAGTTTTGCAGTTCGGCCAGGCGTTGCGTGTAGGCGCCGGTTCGGATCAGCTCGAGCGCTCGTTGCAACTGATAGTCTTCCTGCACGTCGAAATCGTCGGGAGGGTAATCGATAACGATGTCGTCCGCATCGCTTTCGATCGTGACGGCCGTCTCAGATCCGTTCTCGTTAGCCGGTTCGACGTCGTCCGTTGCTGCATCCTCGTTTTCGATAGCGTTGGGCAGATCGCGCTCGCTCATCCGCGAATGGTCTTCACCGTCGTTCGGATAGGAGGAGACGAACAGGTCCGGATCGATGCCCGTTCCCTGGATCGACCGGCCTTCCGGCGTGTAGTAGCGCTGGGTCGTCAGACGTAGCGCGCCGTCGCGGCCGCCTCTGAGCGGGATGAGCGACTGGACGGAGCCTTTTCCGAAGCTGGTCATGCCGATGACGATGCCGCGTCCATGATCCTGAATGGCGCCCGCGACGATCTCGGAGGCCGAGGCCGACGCTTCGTCGATCAGAACGACGACGGGGACGTTTTCCAGCAACTCGCCCGATTCGGCATTGTAGTTCTGCTGGTCCGCGCCGTCGCGACCGCGGGTGGACACCACCTTTTCGCCGTCGAGGAAAACGGACGAGACCTTGATGGACTCCGTCAGAAGACCTCCGGGGTTGCTGCGCAGGTCGAGCACGATACCGGGCAGCCGCCCGCTGACCTGTCTGCGCAGTTCTGCGATCGCGCCTTCAAGTCCGCTCGACGCCTTTTCGTTGAACTGGCTGATGCGGATGTAGGGCACGCCGTCCATGATCTCGTAGCTGACGACTTCGCGGTCCACCTCGCGGCGCACAAGCGTGATGTCCTGCGGTTCCTCGTCCATCCGGGCGATGGTCAGCGTGACGCTCTCGCCCGCCTCGCCGCGGATCGTGTTGACGGCTTCGGTCAGCGACAGGCCGAGGACGGTCTTGCCATTGATCTCGGTGATATAGTCCCCCGGTTCGATGCCGGCTTCCTTGGCGGGCGAGCCGTCTATGGGGGCGACGACCTTGACGTAGCCATCCTCCTGCGTGACCTCCATTCCGACACCGACATAACGTCCCGATGTCTGTTCCTGAAGGCGGCGGAAGTCGTCCGGATTGACGTAGGAGCTGTGCGGGTCCAGCGACTGGAGCATGCCGTTGATGGCGTCCTCGATCAGCTCCCCGTCTTCGACTTCCACGACATAGTCGCTGCGCACGCGGGCCATGACGTCGGCAAACAGGTCGAGTTGTTCGAACGTGTCCGTGTAGGAGGGCTTCTCGACGGCGAGGGCAGCTTGGTTGGCTGTCGATATGGCGAACAGGCTGACCGCGGCGACCGTACCCACAACCGGCAAGACATATTTCATTTCGGCGCATCTCCTTACGAACAGATTACCTATAGCCGCGTCGGTTGCGTGACCAGTCAAATCGCTGCGATTGGCGTGCCAACTTACGGACGTTTAACGACAGGCCCTAACGACGCCGCCCCATCCAAGGCTCCGGATCGACGGACCGACCGTTGCGACGCAATTCCACATAGAGCGGAACGCGCGCGGTCGAGGCGGGCATGCGACCGACCGGTTCGCCGCGACGGACCATTTCGTCGGCGGTGACGAACGTCTCACCCAAACCGGTCAGCAGCAGGTAGTAGCCGTCGCTCATGTTCAGGATCACGACACGGCCATAGTTGCGGAAAGGACCTGCGAATTCCACGCGGCCCGCATAGGGTGCGATGACCTGCCCGCCACCTCGGGCCGAATATGTCTGGCCCTTCTCGCCGCGCCCGAACCCGGCCGTCATCTGACCGGACACGGGACGGACGACTCCGCCCTGCGCTTCGGCGAAGCGCACCGTCCCGGGCGGCATCGTAACGGGGCCGCGTTCGATAGGCTGTGAGGGACGTCCGGGTTTTATGCGCGGCGCGATATTGTCGGGAATGTCAGTGACGCGCTCCAGCAGTTCGCGCAGCGTGGCGGCTTCGGCGGCGAACCTCAGCGCGTCGTTACGCGCTTTTGTCTCGTCGGTCAGGATCGAGGCTTGCAACGTCTCTTTCTGGGCGACCAAGGCCTGGGTCCGGATACGGCGCCGTTCGAGTTCCGTTGCGTTTGCCGCCAGCTCTTCGCTCTGGCGCGCGGCTGTGTCGCGCGCCTCCGTGACGCGAGCGGCCAGGGCGACCGTTTGCGCGGCGCGCTCTTGCAATGTGTCCGACAGAAGGTCGATCATGGTCGCAGCTTGCGCGGTGCGGACGGCATCGTCCGGATTGGCCAGGGTCGCCGGGCTCGGTGCAAGCTGCAGGCGCTGCAATGCGGCTAATAAGGTTTGCGTGTCGGCGCGGTTCCGGCTCAGCTCGCCTTGCAGTCGCGCCAATGTCGCTTCGGATTCGGCCAGTCGCTCCGCAATGCGTTCGCTCTCGCGCTCAAAGGCCTGCGTCTGTTCCGTGTCGCGTGCGAGTTCGCGCTTTAGTGCGACGATCTCCGCCTCAATAGCTTCACGCTCGGCGCGAAGCTTCGCCTCGGACTGGCGCGCCTCGGCTTCGGCACGGGTCAGTGCCTCCAGATCGCCGGACTGCTGAGCGGCGAGGGGGCGCGCATCTGTAAAGATGATCGCCAAAGCGAGTATCGCAGCAAATCGCATGGCGTGACCTTTCCGCAGGCCGTCCTGCGCGGTCAAGCGTCAGTCGCGGTGATAGGGTGATCCAGCCAGGATCGTCAGCGCCCGGTAGATCTGCTCCGCCAGCATCACGCGGACAAGTTTGTGCGGCCAAGTCTGTTGGCCGAACGATATCTTGCGCACATTTGCGGGCAGGACAGACGGCTCGAACCCATCGGCCCCTCCAATGAGAAAGGTAGCCGCAGGCACAGCTTCGTCGCGCAAACGGGCAAGCTCTTCTGAAAATCGCCGGGATGTCACTGCCTTGCCACGTTCGTCCAACACGAACATCGCGGCACTATCAGGGACGGTCTCGAAGAGTTTCCGGGTTTCGTCGGACCGGTCACGGCATCTACCGAGTTCGACCGGCTGTTCTTCGACGCCTAAAAATCCATTTCCGCGCGCCAAGGCATTTGCACGGGTCAGGTAGTCGTCGACGAGTTCGCGCTCGGGCCCGGAGCGCATGGCGCCGCCCGCGCGAAGGATCAGCTTCACTCTTGCGCGTCGTCGGGCGACTGTTCGGCGACATTGCGCAGACCGTCCGGCAGCGGGACCGACCAGATCTTTTCAAGATTATAGAAGACGCGGACTTCGGGCCGGAAGATATGCAGGATCACGTCGCCCGCATCGATCAGAACCCAATCCTGTCCCTCTTGTCCTTCTGTGCCGATATCCTTGAACCCGGCTTGCTTGAGACCGCGTAGGACATAGTCGGATAGCGCGCCGACATGGCGGTTCGACCGGCCGGATGCGACGACCATGTAATCGGCAACGGATGATTTTCCGCGAATGTCTATTTCCAGAATGTCCTGTGCGGAATTCTCGTCGAGAATGCCGCGGACATATTCAGACAGGCGGGTGGGATCGTCATGCAGCGTTTTCGCTTCCGGGCTTCCCGCATCGATATAGCTGCTCTTGGCAATGGCGTCGGACAGGGTGTGTCTCCTTTTGGGTCCGGTTCAAGATAGGTATTGCACCTAGCACACGCAACGCGCCAGACCCATCCTGGCTCCGCAGTCCCTATCTGCCGTTCCGTATGCGCGTCGATGAGAGCGTGTTGAGGGGGAGGGTGAGGTAGGTCCAGGCCGGCGGCGCAAGGTCCTTCAGTATGTGGGCCTGCGGCTCCGGCACTCTGCTGTTGGCGAAACGCCGCGCGACAAGCCCGAGACGCGGCTTGATCGTGTCACCGGGACGGGCGACCACGGCAACAGGTATGAGACGGATCAGAGCTTCCCAACTTCGCCACTGCGGCATCTGCGCCAGATTGTCCGACCCGATCATGTAGACGAACCGCATGCGTGGATGCTTGGCCCGCAACGCCCGGACGAGATCCACCGTGTAGCGCGTCCCGAATTCGCTTTCGACGTGGCTGACCCGCATCCGGTAGGGAAGTCCCAGCACGTCGATCGTCGAAGCCCTGACTGCGGGCAGCGGCTGTTTCGGCTTGAGCGGATTTTGCGGGCTGACGAGCCACCAGATCTGGTCGAGCCCGAGTTCGCGCAGGCCGGCATCTGCGACGTGTCTATGCCCTGCATGGGCCGGATTGAAGGACCCCCCGAACAGGCCGACGGACAAACCGTCGCGATGTGAGCGGACTACCTTCAAGGACGTAAGGTTCCGCTTCCAACGACTTGATATTTATGCGTTGTCAGATGTTTCGCACCGACCGGGCCGCGCGCATGAAGCCGACCCGTCGCAATGCCGATCTCCGCGCCGAACCCGAACTCGCCGCCATCCGCGAACTGCGTCGAAGCGTTATGGAGGACGATGGCGCTATCGACGGAAGCGAGGAATTGGCGAGCGGCTTCTGCATCCTGGGCGACGATGGCGTCTGTGTGGCCCGAAGAGTGACGGTCGATATGCGCCAGCGCGTCTTCCAAGCCGTTTACGATGGCTAAATTAAGAATCGGGGCGAGATGTTCCGTGTCGAAGTCCGCCTCGCTTGCCGCGACGATACCGTCCGCCGCACCCTGCGCAGACGCGTCGCCTCGCACTTCGCAGTCCAGCTCGGCCATGCGCGCGACGAGGGCGGGAATGAACGCCTTCGCAATGTCGTCATCGACAAGGACCGTCTCCGTCGCTCCGCAAACGCCTGTGCGGCGCATCTTGGCGTTTGCGACGATATCAAGCGCCATGTCCGCTTTTGCGGATGCGTGGACATAGGTGTGGTTCAATCCGTCGAGGTGGGCCAGAACGGGCACGCGCGCCTCGCTCTGGACCCGTGCCACAAGGCCCTTGCCGCCACGCGGTATGATGAGGTCGACGCCCCCCGACAATCCGGCCAGCATATGTCCCACGGCCTTGCGGTCCTGTGTTCCGACAAGTTGGACAGCGTCCGCTGGAACATCGCTTTTTGCTAGTGCGGCGTGGATCGCTTCGAGGATGGCATGGTTGGAGTGGACCGCTTCGGATCCACCGCGCAGGATGACGGCATTGCCCGATTTCAGCGAAAGGGCGGCTGCATCCGCCGTGACGTTCGGCCGGCTTTCGTAGATGATGCCGATCACCCCGATCGGCACGCTGACCTTGCGGAATTGCAGCCCGTTGGGCTGCGTCCACTCTTCCAACGTCGCACCGACCGGATCGTCCTGGGCGGCGATGGACTCGACGCTTTCCGCGATCGCTTCGATGCGACCCATATCGAGTGTCAGCCTGTCGATCATGGCTGGCGAAAGCCCGCGCTCGGCCGCCTTGGCGATATCCTTACTGTTAGCGGTCAATATGTCGGAAGCGTTCGCGCGGAGCTGTCCGGCCATGAGTGTCAGAGCTTGTCGCTTCTGCTCGTGGCCGATGGCTGAAAGCAAACGCGCCGCATGTCGGGCCTGACGGCCGACATGGGTCATGTAATCCTCAAGCTTTTCAATATTCTGCATCGATTGGCTCACAATAGGACCAGATTGTCGCGATGGATGACGACCGGCCCGTAGGGGTGGTCTATTTCCTCGGAGCGGAGACCGCAAAGGTCCGGCAGATCGTGGCTGTCATAGGCCGATAGGCCATGCGCCACATCCTTGCCGGATTGTGTCGCGACCCTCACCGTATCGCCTTTAAAAAAGCGTCCCGAGCAGGACACGAGTCCGGCGGCGAGAAGGCTCTTGCCGCCTCGCAGCGCATGTTCCGCCCCATCATCTATGACGAGCTGCCCGCTCGGGGCGAGACTACTCCGGATCCATTGCGCCTTGGCGCTGTCCGGGTCGGCGCTCGATTTGAACAGCGTATGTCTTGTGCCCTTTGCCAGGCGGCTGAGCGGGTTGTCGGGTTGTCCGTCGCAGACCACCATGTCGCATCCGGAGTCCATGCAGATGCGCGCCGCGAGAAGCTTCGTCGCCATACCACCCGATCCGACGCCGCGCGACAGGTTCGCTTCGCCGCCCATCGCCAGAATATCGTCCGTCAGCCGCTCCACACGCCTGATATGTTCGGCATCCGGATTGGACCGGGGATCGGCTGTGTAGAGCCCGTCAATGTCTGAGAGGAGCACGAGGAGGTCCGCTCCGATCATCTGGGCCGTGCGCGCCGCGAGGCGGTCATTGTCCCCGTACCGCAACTCGGCCGTGGCCACCGTATCGTTCTCGTTCACCACGAGCACAACGCCCGCATCGACCAGAGTACCAAGCGCGGCTCGCGCATTCAGCCAGCGCCGTCTGTCCTCCGTATCGTCCAGGGTGAGGAGCGCCTGTGCGGATCGCAGGTCAAACGCGCCAAGCGCATCGTCATAGGCGCGTGTGAGGCGGGATTGACCGGCGGCTGCGGCGGCCTGCTTCTGCGCGAGCGAAAGACCGGACCGATCCAGCCCTAGCACAGGGCACCCCAGCGCGACCGCGCCGGAGGATACCAATACGACATCCGCACTGTCCGCTTTCAGGTCTGCGATCTCACCGCAGAGCCGCGTCAGCCACGACCGGCGCAGCACGCCGTTTTCCACCAGCAAAGCCGAGCCGACTTTGACGACGATACGTTTATAGCCCGACAGGTCCATCAGACCGGCGACCAGCCTGCGGACTCGGGCTGCAGGGGGGCGCGTTCCGCGTTCCGACGCGCTTCGACATGAAGATAGACGGCGGAGAGGAGCGGTTTGAGGCCCTGCCGCGCAACCGATGAGACAAGGAAGACGGTTTCGCCGCTTGCAGCTTCCAGCTCTGCTTTTGCCGCCGAAAGGTCTTCTTCCGACATCGTTTCCACCTTCGTCAGCGCGACGATCTCCGGCTTGTCAGTCAGGCCCTCGCCGTAAGCGATAAGTTCATCGCGTATGACACGATAGTGCCCGGCCGGATCGTCCGCCGTCGCGTCGACAAGATGCAGTATGGCTGCGCACCGCTCCACATGGCCGAGGAAGCGGTGGCCGAGCCC
>JBCCCX010000115.1:0-10279 GCA_039033275.1 Pseudomonadota bacterium
GGCCTCTTCGGCCCGCCCGGGCCCTGCTACCGCTGTCTCGTGCCGGAGCTGCCCCCGCAGGAGGAGAGCTGTGCGGAAGTGGGCGTCGTCGGTGCGCTGACCGGCATTGCGGGTTCCGTCATGGCGCTGGAGGCGATCAAATGGATTGCGGGCGCGGGCGAGACGCTCGCGGGGCGGCTATGGATCCTGGACGGGCTGACGATGGAGAGCCGGACCGTGACGGTAATCCGGGACCCGGACTGTGCGGTGTGTTCGCGAACCAGTCGTCCCCGGACTTGATCCGGGGTCCAGAGCTGTCGATCCGAACTGTTCCGCCTTGCCGCGCCGGATCAAGCTCGGGAATGAGACCCAAAATGGGCGGCCTGCTTCAAAATATCAACGTCCCCGGCATTTATTGCCGGGGCCTGGTCGAGGGCTTGTTCACAAGACGCGGCTTGTGAGGAAGGAAGATGACAGACCCCGGCAATAAATGCCGGGGACGGGGCTTTTTCCTATCCCGCAATCATTCCCGCAATCCGCTCCAGCGCCGCGCGGTCCGATTCCCCGAACGCTGCCGGCCGCGTGCTGTCCACGTCCAGCACGCCGATGAGCCTATCTCCGTCGAACACCGGCACCACGATCTCGCTATTCGTGGCCGCGTCGCAGGCGATGTGGCCGGGAAAGGCATGGACGTCGTCCACGATTTGCGTGGCGCGTTCCGCCGCCGCCGTCCCGCAGACCCCTTTTCCGAACGGGATACGAAGGCAGCCCAGCGTGCCTTGATAGGGTCCCACGATCAGCTCTTCCGGCTTGTCCGGATCGACCATGTAGAAGCCGGTCCAGTAGAAATCCTCGAACGCCTGTGAGAGCAGGCAGGCCACGGTCGCGAGCCTGGCCGTGCGGTTCGGCTCGCCGTCCAGCACGCCCTGGATCTGCATTTCGACATCGGTGTAATCACGCATGGGCCGGCACGTAGCGTCATGTGCGGCACAATCAAGCGGCCTCGCGCGTATGTGAGACGTGTCCAAGCCGCCCGTCCACATCGTCTGGTTCAAGCGCGACCTGCGCACGGCCGACCATGCCGCACTCCTCGCCGCGAGCGAAGGCGGTGCGGTCATCCCGCTCTACGTAGTCGAACCGGAATACTGGCAGTTGCCGGATACATCGGCGCGGCAATGGGCCTTCATCCGGGAGAGCCTTCAAGAATTGGACGCGCGATTGACGGAATTGGGCGCCCCGTTGATCGTACGCACCGGGTCCGTGATTGAAACCCTGTCCGACCTGGCAGGGGATTATGACATTGAGAGCCTGCACAGCCACGAAGAGACTGGAAACGACTGGACCTACCGGCGCGACCTGGACGTCAAGGACTGGTGCGCCGCGAACGGCGTGCCGTGGCAGGAACAGAAACAGTTCGGCGTGTTCCGCCCCCTGACCGACCGGGACGGCTGGTCCAAGCGCTGGGACGCGCTGATGGCCGCGCCGCAATACCCGGAGCCGGACGCGCTAAGGCTTTTGGCCGGTTTGGAGAGCGACCCCCTCCCGACCTGGCGCGACCTCGGCATGCGCGACGACCCCTGCCCCGGCCGCCAGCGCGGCGGGCGAGCGTTGGCGCTGAAACTGCTCGACAGCTTTCTGCACGAACGCGGCCGCGCCTACCGCACCGCCATGAGCAGCCCGGTCACAGGCTTCGAGCAATGCTCCCGCTTGTCACCCTACCTCGCCTATGGCTGCATCAGCATGCGCGAAACGGCCCAGGCGCTGTGGGAGCGTCAGCGGGAGCTGAAGGCGCTGGCAAAGGCGGGCGAGGCGTTGGGTCCGTGGCGCGGCTCCATGCAGAGCTTTTCCGGACGCCTGCACTGGCACTGCCACTTCACGCAGAAGCTGGAGAGCGAGCCGGAAATGGAGTTCCGCAACCTGCACAGCGGTTATGACGGGCTGCGTCCCGACCCGGGGCAGAACAACGAAGCCAATCACCGTCTCTGGGCGTGGTCGGAGGGGCTGATGGGCTTGCCCTTCGCCGATGCCTGCATGCGGGCGCTGAACGCGACGGGCTATCTGAACTTCAGGATGCGGGCGATGCTGATGTGCATCAGCTCCTACCATCTATGGCTCCACTGGCGCGAACCGGGCCTGCATTATGCGCGCAAGTTCACCGACTACGAACCCGGCATCCACTGGCCGCAGGTCCAGATGCAGAGCGGAACGACGGGCATGAACGCGACCCGCATCTACAATCCCGTCAAGCAGGGCTACGACCAGGACCCGGACGGGACCTTCACGCGGCAATGGGTGCCGGAACTGGCCGACGTGCCGGACAAATATCTGCAGGAGCCCTGGAAATGGCCGGAGGCCAACACTGTGATACCCCGCCTCTATCCCGAACGAATCGTGGACCATATGGAGGCTGCCCGCTTCGCCCGGGACGCGATCCGCGCCTTGAAACGCGAGCCGGGCTTCCGCGAGGAAAGCGAGCGCGTCTACGAAAAGCATGGCAGCCGCAAGCGGTCGCCCCGAAGGCGCAAGCGCGCGGCCTGAACGGAACTGGATGGGCCGTCCGCAAATCTGTGACTTACGTCCCCCGCAATTATCGAGCCTGCACCCAATCCGGCCCTCGCCGATATTGACGCACCGCGTCGCAACGCTCTAGTCGGGACGCCACGCTGAGGGGCCGACCGTCATGAGATCATTCTGCTTGTCCATCGCATTGCTGGCGACCGGCATTGCTTTGCCCGCATCCGCCCAGGTCGCGGAAATCCGCGCCGGCGTGACCGAGCACGATGTGGAGATCTTCGGGCTCGGCTCCGACAAGGGAAAGGAGAATAGCGGCGCGGTCCATGCGGAGATCCTGTTCGACGAACCGGATTTTCTAAAACCGTTCCTTTCGCCCCAGCCCTGGGTAGGCGGGACGCTGAACCTGGGCGGCCGGACGAGCTATGGCGGGGCGGGACTGCTGTTCCGTCAGACGCTGGGCGAACGGTTCTATGGCGACTGGTCGACGGGGCTGGTCGTGCATGACGGCACGCTGGAGGTCGATCCGCCCGCTTTCACCACCGATCCGAATTTTCCGCTGGCGACGCTCCTCAACGATCCGGGGGCACTGACGCCGGCGCAACGGATTCGGGCGCAGACCGAAAACCAGGACTTCGCCTTCCGCCTCGACAACGAAATCGAGTTCGGGAGCCGGGTCCTGTTCCGCAACGCCTTCGCCCTGGGTTACCGTCTGAGCGACGCCTGGGCGGGCGAGGTTTTCTACGAGCACCTTTCGCACGGCAAGATCCTGTCCAATGGCCCGAACGAGGGGCTCGACGCCTACGGTTTCCGTGCGGCCTATCGTTTCGACTGACACGGCTTATCCCCTCGCCTTGTGCGTCCGCGTCGGCTAAGGGCCGCGCGGCTTTCGCGAAGGACACCCCATGGCAAACGTCGTCGTCGTCGGCTCCCAGTGGGGGGACGAAGGAAAAGGCAAGATCGTCGATTGGCTGTCCAGCCGCGCCGATGTGGTCGCGCGCTTCCAGGGCGGGCACAATGCAGGCCACACGCTGGTGGTGGACGGCACGGTCTACAAGCTTTCCCTGCTGCCGTCGGGCATCGTGCGGGGCGGGAAACTGTCCGTCATCGGCAACGGCGTGGTCCTCAACCCCTGGGCCTTCCTGAACGAGGCGGAGCGCATTCGCGAACAGGGCGTGGAGATCACGCCGGACAATCTGAAGATTTCGGAAGCCGCCGCGCTGATCCTGCCCATCCACGAGGAGCTGGACGGCATAAGGGAAAACCGCGTCGACGGCATCAAGATCGGCACGACCAAGCGCGGCATCGGCCCGGCCTACGAGGACAAGGTCGCCCGGCGCGCCATCCGGGTCTGCGATCTGGACGATCCGACCCAGCTCCGCGAGCGCGTGGAGAACCTGCTCCACCATCACAATGCGTTGCGGCGCGGCCTGGGCCACGACGCCGTCGACGCGTCCGCGCTGACGCAGAGCCTGATGGAGGTCGCGCCCCGCATCCTGCCCTTCATGGCGCCGGTCTGGCAGGTGCTGGACGATGCACGCAAGGCGGAGCGCAGGATCCTGTTCGAAGGCGCGCAGGGCGCGATGCTCGACATCGACCATGGAACCTACCCGTTCGTGACCAGCTCCAACACGATCGCGGGGCAAGCGGCCGCCGGGACCGGTCTCGGACCGCGGGCGCTCAACTATGTGCTGGGCATCACCAAGGCCTACACGACGCGCGTCGGAGAAGGCCCCTTCCCGACCGAATTGCATGACGAGACGGGGCGGCGCCTCGGCGAGCGCGGCCACGAGTTCGGTACCGTCACGGGCCGCCAGCGCCGCTGCGGCTGGTTCGACGCCGTGATGGTGCGCCAGGCCGTCGTCACGGGCGGCATATCCGGCATCGCCCTGACCAAGCTCGACGTACTGGACGGCATGCAGGAGCTGAAGATCTGCACCGGCTACAAGAGCGACGGCGCCGTCCTGCGCCGCCTGCCCGCCGGGGCAAGCCAGCAGGCCAAGATCGAACCCGTCTACGAGACCATGTCGGGATGGCAGGGCAGCACGCAAGGCGCGCGGAGCTGGGCCGATCTGCCAGCCGAAGCGGTCAAGTATGTCCGCCGCGTGGAAGAACTGATCGGCTGTCCCGTCAGCATGGTCAGCACCAGCCCGGAGCGCGAGGACGTGATCCTGATGCGCGACCCGTTCAAGCCCGCGATCTAATTTTATTGGCGGAAGTAGCCCGCATCGATCGGCGCTCTTTTGGCAGTGCCCGCCAGAATTGTTGCGGCCGCAGAGCGCGCAGGGCCTTTTGCGCCGCAACACTTCGTTAACCAAACCGGTTTTAGCCTCTCCACAGCTCTGGGGAGGGTCCTATCGGTATCGCGTTTCCACTCATCGCCTGCGGTCTCACGGCTCTGGCCGCACAGGATAGACCCGGCCCGCAGGACCCGCGTCACACCGCATTGGAGGCCTATGCGGCCCGGATGACGGCGGGGTTCGAGGATGCGGCCGTGCCTCTGACCTATCGGTTCGATGCGCGGCGCGACACGCTGCGCATCGTCGGCAGGTTGAACGCGGTACTACCGATGCGGCGCATCCGGCTTCTGGCCTCGACGCTGAACGCGCAGTTCGAAACCATCATCCAGGACACGCTGGACAGTCAGTGGTTGGCAGATTTGGGCGTGTCGGTGGAAGTTGCGCTGGTGGACCGGAACAGGACGCCGGTCGCGTTCTGACCGAAACGCAATGGCCCCGCCCTGCCATGGCAGGACGGGGCCGGAATGGGGCTTCCAAGAAGGCCGGTCGAGCGGCGCTCTTACGCGGCCATCGCCGTGCGGGTGCGCGAATACCCGCCCGCATTGTAGAGCAGATCGCCCGAGACGATGTCCGGATGCGTCGCGCCCGTCGCGTCGTAGGTGACAAGCGTACGGCCGTCCGTGAGCGTGTCATTGTAGAAGCGGGCATCCTCTTCCGGGATGCCGTGGTCTTCCAGCGCGCCGACCAGGCCGCCCGTCACGGCACCGGCTGCGGCACCCGTCAGGGCCGCGCCGCCGGCGGCGGCTTCGGCGATAGCACCCGCCGCGACGAACGGGCCGACGCCCGGAATGGCCAGGGCGGCGACGCCCAACAATGCGCCGACACCGGAACCCAGGGCGGCCTTGCCGACAATGTCCTTGGTCGCTTCGATGGTCTCGCCGGACACGTCCGTTTCGGCCAGCACATTGTCGTCGCGGCCGATGACCGAGATATGCTCGTCATGGACACCATTGTCGCGCAGGCCAGCAATGGCGCGCGATGCGGAATCATAGTCGTCGAAGATGGCGTGGCGTATGGTGGGGGTCGTCATGGGTCGTCTCCTTGATTGGTGGGTTGGAAGACATGCAACGGAGTCGGGAGTCGCGCGGTTGCGTGACGGATTGGAAAGGCGCAGCGGCTATCCCTATGTCTTGTCAGCGCCGTTCTAAAACGAGCGAATTTGAGAGGTCGCCCACTAGCGTTTCCCTCAATCAGGAGCCGTGCACGGCCTTGATGGCCGGACCGTAAGGGCTCTCCCCGAGGAAGGCGATCTGGGCTTCTGCAAGCGCTGCGTTGGCCGCTTCCTGTGGCCGGTCGGTCGGATGTACGGCGCGGCGCAAGGGCCGCTTGCCTTGCGGCATGGCGATGATCTCCGCGATCGCGCGCGGCACGTCCATTGGGTCGGTCGTGCTGCCGGAGCCGTCCGAGCCGCCCATTCTGGCCGTCATGGCCGGATAGGCGGCCAGACGCTCGGCGTCGGACCGCGCCTTCAACGCGCCGGAATAGCGGTTCTGGTTCGCCCATATCTGCGTGGGGTATCCGCCGGGCTGGATGATCGAGACGTCGATCCCGTGCGGCACCAACTCGTAGGCGAGTTGCTCGCTCATGGCTTCCAGCGCGAACTTGGTCGCCGAATAGTGGCCTATGCCCGGTATGATCAGACGGCCCAGCTGCGAACTGACAGGCACGATGAGGCCCGAACCCTGCGCCCGCATGGCGGGCAGGACGGCGCGGACCAGACGGTGGCAGCCCATGACGTTCGTGTCGAAGATCAACTGCGTCGCCGTCATGTCCTGGACCTCCACGGGTCCGGTCACGGCGATACCGGCATTGTTGACCAGAACGTCGAGCGTGCCGCCCGTGCGGTCCAGCACCGTATCGACGCCTGCCTGGACCGAGGCGTCGGAGGTGACGTCGATCTCCACCACCTCGATCTCGAGCGATTCGCGCTCCGCCAGTTCGCGCAGCGCGTCCGCCTCGGCACGCGGCAGGTTGCGCATGGTGGCGAAGACGCGCGCGCCCAGCCGGGCATAATGTTCCGCGCCAAGACGGCCGAAGCCGGAGGAGCTGCCCGTAATCAGGATCGTCTTGCCCGTGAGGTCGGGCCGAGCGACCGTATCGTCTCGCTGCGATGGCTCCTGCGCATGGGACAGAAGCGGGGCCGAGGCCGCCAGAGCGGCGCTTCCCAGCATGAGGTGACGCCGGTCGAGGGTCTGGAATATCGGCATGTCTGGGCCTTTCTGAGCGAGGAGAGGCCACCACCCTAACAGCCCAACGGCCTTACACGAAGCTTTGCGGGTCGATGTCGATCTGGATCTTGTACTTGGCCGGCACGCGCTTCTGCTTGGCGCGCCAGGCGGCCATGTATTTGGACAGGTTCACGTTGGGGTCCGCCCGAACGAACAGCCTGCGCCGATAGAGGCCGCGCAGGCGGGCGATGGGGGCTTCGGACGGGCCGAGGATTTCGATGCCGTCGGCGCGCGGGGCTTTGGTGAGGAAGTCCTTGGCAAGGTCCTTGGTCTCTTTCAGATCGGGCCCCCAGACGATCACGGCGGCGAGGCGTCCGAAGGGCGGCAGGCCCAGCATTTCGCGCATCGCCATCTCCACACCCACGAACATCTCCCGGTCCCCAGCGACGAGCGCCTGCAACGCCTCGTGCTCCGGATGGTGGGTCTGGATCAGTGCTTCGCCCGCCTTGTCGGCGCGGCCCGCGCGGCCCGCTACTTGGACCAGCGTCTGGTAGGTGCGTTCGCCCGCGCGCGGGTCCGCCCCGCCCATCAGCAGATCGCCATCCACCACGCCGACGAAGGTGAGCCGGGGGAAGTTGTGGCCCTTCACCACCATCTGCGTGCCGACCAGAATATCGATCTCGCCGCGCTCCATCCGGCCCAACCGTTCCTTGATCTCGTCGGGCGTGGCGGTCGTGTCGGACGACAGGATCTCCACCCGTGCCTGCGGGAAGTGCGCTTGCGCCTCGTCGGCGATGCGTTCCACGCCCGGCCCGATGGACGTCAGCCCGTCCTCGGCCCCGCACTTCGGGCATTCGCGCGGCATGCGCATGGAAAAGCCCGTCAGGTGGCAGACGGCCCGGCCCGTCGCGCGGTGCTCCACCAGCCAGCTATCCGTGTCGGGGCTGCGCAGCCGTTCCCCGCACGCCTTGCACAGGATCAGCGGCGCGTAGCCCCGGCGGTTCATGTAAAGCAGCGACTGCTCGCCCTGGGAGATGCGTTCGGCCACAGCCTGCACCATCGGCTCGGACAGGAACGATCCGGCCTCCGGCTTGTGTTCCTTCATGTCGATTAGGCCGATCTCCGGCAGGGTGATCGTGCCGGGCCGTTCGGGCAGGACGATATGGGCGTAACGGCCCGTGCGGGCGTTCTGGAGGCTTTCCAGCGACGGGGTGGCGGAGGCGAGGATCACGGGGCGATCTTCCAGTCGCCCGCGCAGCACCGCCATGTCGCGCGCATTGTAGATCACGCCCTCTTCCTGCTTGAACGAGGTGTCGTGTTCCTCGTCCACCACGATCAGGCCCAGATTGGCGAAGGGCAGGAACAGGGCGGAGCGCGCGCCGACGACCAGCTTGGCCCGTCCTTGCGCGACCTCGCGCCAGGCGCGGCGGCGTTCCATGTCGGTAATGGAAGAATGCCAGGCGACTGGCTCCGCCCCGAAGCGCTGCTCGAACCGCGACAGCCCGGCCTGCGTCAGCGCGATCTCGGGCACGAGGATCAGCACCTGCCGCCCCTGCCCCCCATCCGTCTGGCGGAGCGCTTCGGCGACCGCCTCGAAGTAAACTTCCGTCTTGCCGGATCCCGTCACCCCGTCGAGCAGGGAGGCGGAATAGGCGTTCCTGCGGACCTGCGAGACCAGCTCCCCGGCCGCCTCCCGCTGCGCGGGCGACAGGTCGCGCCCGGTCCGGTCCGGATCGGGTTCGGCATAGGGCGGATCGACCGGCCGTTCCTCGGCGCGCATCAGCCCCTTTGACGCCATGCCCTTGACGACGCCGGCCGAAATGCCCGCCCGCTTGGCGATGTCGGAGGCACGTGCCGGAAACGGCCCGCCTTCGTCCAGCGCGGCGCGGCGAGCGGGCGTCAGGCCCTTTATCATATTCGTAGAGGGGCGTTCGCCGGTCGGCGCGTAGAGGGTCGCGACTGGCGACGGGTCCAACGCTTTCCAAGACCGCAGCACCATGCGCAGCACCTGGCCAGGACTAGCGACATTGTAGCGCGCGACCCAATCGATGAAGTCCAGCGTCGCTTCGGGCAGCGGCCGCGTCGCCTTGATCTCGGCGACCTCCTTGAGGTCGCGGCCCGGTTCCGCCGCGCCCCATTCCGTATCTTTAAGACCCGTCACCACGCCCAGCTTCATCTGGCGGCCGATCGGGGCGAAGACGAACTCGCCGCGCTCCAGCCGGAGATGATCCGGCACGGCATAGTCGAACGCGCCGGGGACGTTGACGGGAAAGAGGATTTGAGCGGTGCGCAAGCTCATGCCGCGTGATAACAGAGCGGCGACAGACTCGCCCATTTTTCTCCAGCCCTATCGCACAGGACGCCGCCTCATGAAATTCTTCGTCGATTCCGCAGATCTCGACGCGATCCGGGAGTTGGCCGATATCGGGCTTGTGGACGGGGTGACGACAAACCCCTCCATCATCGCCAAGTCGGGCCGCGACTTCAAAGCGGTCGTCGGCGATATTTGCCAGCTGACCGACGGGCATGTCTCCGCCGAAGTCGTCGCGACCGAAGCCGACGACATGATCCGCGAAGGCCGGACGCTGCGCACCATCGCCGACAATGTCTGCGTGAAGCTGCCCCTGACGCTGGACGGGCTGAAAGCGTGCAAAGCCCTATCGTCCGAAGGCGTGCCGACCAATGTCACGCTCTGCTTCTCCGCCAACCAGGCGCTGCTGGCCGCCAAGTGCGGCGCGACCTACATCTCGCCCTTCATCGGACGGCTCGACGACATCGCGCTGGACGGGATGGAACTGATCCAGGACATCCGCGAAATCTACGACAATTACGGCTTCGAGACCGAAGTGCTCGCCGCGTCGATCCGCAGCGTGAACCATGTCCGGGACTGCGCCCTGATCGGCGCCGATGTCATCACCGCCCCGCCCGCCGTTATCAAGTCGCTCGCGACACACCCGCTGACCGACAAGGGATTGGCGGCGTTTCTAAAGGACTGGGAAGGCACGGGACAGGCGATCTAGCGGAACGTGTGGGTGATTGGACATTCCACCCAACCGCTCACCCCTGCGAACGCCGGGGCCCAGTAGAGCACAAAGTCTATAGAGAAGGTCTAGGGTTGAGTTTCTGGGGGTTAGAAGACACTCATACCCAAAGGATGTCTGCCCCGTTGCACTCGACGGGGGACGTGATCCCGAAACCGATGAATTAGTCTGGGGATCGGTTGCTGGACCTTTTGAGTTTTTTCCGACCCAAAGTTTTGCCGCGGAAGTATAGTCAGACAAGATCGAGTTAGGACTTTTGTTATCTACTACCTACGAACAA
>JBCCCX010000116.1:0-10263 GCA_039033275.1 Pseudomonadota bacterium
AGGTTCAGGTTGGGGCCGTTTATGACATGTATGGAGAGAGCCATATGTGGGACTTTGCGGGGACGACGTGACAATCCGTCTTGTTAACGCCGCCCGCGCGGTTCAACAAGCGCCGCCGAACGCCCTGTTGGGCGCGCGACGGTCGAGAGGAAAGGTCCGATGCATCTCATCATCAATGGCGAGCATCACGACGATCTGCCCGATGGGCTGACCATCCAGGGGCTGATCGACCATCTCGGCCTACCGGAGCGGAAGATCGCCATCGAACGCAATCGCGAAGTCGTCCCCAAAAGCACGTTCGGCCAAGTCATGCTGACAAATCACGATTCGCTCGAAATCATACATTTCATCGGAGGCGGCTAATGGCCGGTGCAACTGAGGATCGCCTGATCGTCGCGGGTCGCGAGTTCGGCTCCCGTCTGATCATCGGCACGGGCAAATATGCCGATTATCAGCAGAATGCGGATGCGCTCGCCGCCAGCGGTGCGGACATCGTAACAGTGGCCGTGCGCCGGGTGAACCTGTCCGATCCGAGCGCGCCCATGCTGGCGGACTTCATCGACCCCGAAAAAACGACCTACCTGCCCAACACGGCCGGGTGCTTCACAGGCGAGGATGCGGTCCGCACGCTGCGCTTGGCGCGCGAAGCTGGCGGCTGGGACCTTGTGAAGCTGGAAGTCCTATCGGATCCCAAGCACCTCTACCCCGACATGGAGGAGACGATGCGGGCCATGCAGATGCTGCGCGACGACGGGTTCGAGGTCATGGTCTATTGTTCGGACGACCCGGTCTTCGCGCGCAAGCTGGAAGACATGGGCGCGGCGGCGATCATGCCGCTGGGCGCGCCGATCGGGTCGGGCCTCGGCATCCAGAACCCCGTCAATATCCGCCTGATCATCGAGCAGTCCTCCGTGCCCGTGATCGTCGATGCGGGTGTCGGTACGGCGTCCGATGCGACCGTCGCGATGGAGCTTGGCTGCGACGGCGTGCTGATGAACACGGCCATCGCCGAGGCCAAGGACCCGGTCCGGATGGCCACCGCCATGAAGCATGCGGTCATCGCCGGTCGCGAAGCCTATCTGGCCGGGCGCATGCCGAAAAAGCGTTACGCGGACCCGAGTTCCCCGCTGGCCGGGCTGATCTAATCGGAAGACGGGAAACCTCCCGGGATAATGGCGTTCCGCCATGATGAAAACTCGACTTGCCTTTTTCTCCGCCGCCATCGCTTTCGGGCTTTCGGCCTGCTCGACAACGGAAACAGGCGGAACGTTTGCCGGTGACGATGTCCAGGACACCGATGCCGTTCTTATGACGCCGATCAATGATGTCGGCTTGGACGATATCGAGATCCCGACCTACCTTTCGGAAATGACCGACCCCTATGCTTTCGCCCCAGGCAATTGCGCGGCGGCCCGCGCCGAAGTGCGCAAGCTGGACGAATTGCTCGGTTCCGACCTCGATGTGGGAGAGGATGAAGACGAACGCCGCACACAGTTGAGGCTCAATGCATCCTCGAGCGCCATCGGCAGCGTGCTGATCCCGTTCCGGGGCGTGGTGCGAGCCATCTCCGGGGCGGCAAAGAACGAACGCGAAGCGCGGGAAGCCTATCAGCGCGGCCTTGTCCGCCGTGCCTATATAAAGGGCCGGGCGGAAGCGGTGGACTGCGCATTATAAGGTCGGCCCTGCGCTCGTCCGGCAGACATTGACTGTGGAAGTCGCGCCGTGTCCGGTCTAAAGGCGCGGCTTCGACAGACGCCACCCGTTGACTGCAGCTTCCTATGTCCACCGTACTCCTCGTAATCCTCTTGATCCTCTCCGTCATCATGACGGGGCTGATCCTCATCCAGCGGTCCGAAGGCGGCGCGCTCGGCATCGGCGGCGGCGGCGGAGGCGGGGGTGGAACCGGCTTCATGTCCGGACGGGCCGCCACGACGTCCGTCGCGCGCATGACGGCGATCCTCGGCACGGTGTTCCTCGTCTTGTCCCTCTTGCTCTCCGTCGTGTTTGCGTTGGAAAACCAGGAGACGGGTGCGCTCGACAATGTGGACAACGAGGTTGGCGGCTTGACGTCTCCCATCGAGTCGTCCGATGGGACAACCCCGTTGGATGAGCCTGCAGACGTTCCTGCCGCTCCTGCGGACCCCTCCGACACGGACGAATAACGCCCCGGCGCAAGCACGCGATCCTCGCGTCCTTGCCGGGCGGAGGAACCCATCGCCGATGGCCAAGCAGCCGCGTTACATCTTCATCACGGGCGGCGTGGTCTCGTCGCTCGGCAAGGGTCTGGCATCGGCGGCGCTGGGCGCGCTGTTGCAGGCGCGGGGCTATCAAGTGCGCCTGCGCAAGCTCGATCCTTACCTCAACGTCGATCCCGGGACGATGAGCCCCTATCAGCACGGCGAGGTCTACGTCACGGACGATGGGGCGGAGACCGACCTCGACCTGGGCCATTACGAGCGGTTCACCGGCGTGTCCGCCACCCAGGACGACAATATAACGACGGGACGCATCTATAGCGACATCATCGCCAAGGAACGCCGCGGCGACTATCTGGGTGCGACCGTGCAGGTGATTCCGCACGTCACCAACGAGATCAAGGACTTCGTCCTCTCTGACGCGGGCGATGTGGACTTCGTCCTGTGCGAGGTCGGCGGCACGGTCGGCGACATAGAGGGTCTGCCCTTCTTCGAGGCGCTACGCCAACTCGGCCAGGAATTGCCGCGCGGGCAATGCTGCTTCCTGCATGTCACCCTGCTGCCCTATATCGCGGTCGCCGGCGAGATGAAGACCAAGCCGACGCAGCACTCCGTCAAGGAGCTGCGTTCGATCGGCATCCAGCCCGACATCCTGCTTTGCCGCTCTGAGCGCGAAATCCCCGAGAGCGAACGCCGCAAGATCGCGCGCTTCTGCAATGTGCGCGAAAGCGCCGTCATCCAAGGGCTGGATGCGCGGTCCATCTACGCCGTACCGCTGGCCTACCATGAAGAGGGGCTGGACCGGGAAGTGCTGAACCATTTCGGCATTCTCGCCCCGCCCAAGGCCGATCTGACCAAATGGCACGACATCGACCAGACGCTGTCCAATCCGGACGGCGAGGTGAAGATCGCCGTCGTCGGCAAATATACCGTGCTGCCGGATGCCTATAAATCCATCACCGAAGCGCTCGTGCATGGAGGCATCGCCAATCAGGTCCGCGTCAAGCTGCGCTGGGTGGAGGCTGAGGATTTCGAGGAGAGCGAACCCGAGGAGGTGCTGCGCGGCGCGCACGGCATCCTCGTGCCCGGCGGATTCGGCGAGCGCGGGACGGAAGGCAAGATCAAGGCGATCCGCTACGCGCGCGAGAAGAAAATCCCCTATTTCGGCATCTGCCTGGGGATGCAGATGGCTGTGGTCGAGGCCGCGCGGAACCTCGCCGGACTGGACGCGGCCAGTTCGTCGGAGTTCGGCGACACGGGCGAAAACGTCGTGGGCCTGATGACGGAATGGACGCGCGGCAATGAGCGTGTCCAGCGCACGGCCGACACCGACTTGGGCGGGACGATGCGCCTCGGCGCCTATCCGGCCATTTTGGAGGAAGGGTCGCTCGTCGCGCGCGAATACGGCAGGACGTCCATAATCGAGCGCCACCGTCACCGCTACGAGGTCAATATTGACTATCGCGAAAAGCTGGAAGCCACAGACCTGACCTTTTCGGGATTGTCGCCTGACGGTGTGCTGCCGGAGATCGTGGAACTGCCGCAGGACATCCACCCTTGGTATGTCGGCGTGCAATTCCATCCCGAACTTAAGAGCCGACCCTTCGACCCGCATCCGCTGTTCGACGGCTTCATCGGCGCGGCCAAAAAACAGTCACGTTTGGTCTGAATAGCTCGAAGTTGCGGCACTTGTGCAACAGTTCACGGGAACTTGTTACACTTCCGTCACATGTGGGTTGACGAATGGTGCGTGCCGACATTTTAGGGCGGCGTCTCTCACCAACCGGACCACTCCATGTCTTTCCCGAAACTCCGCACCGCCCTCAGCGCGGCTCTTCTCGCTGGTACGAGCCTCACCACAGCACACGCCCAGGGCGCTGACTTCGACGAAGTCATCGTCACGGCGCAGAAACGCGAGCAAAGCTTGCAAGACGTCCCAGCATCCGTCGCCGTGCTGGCCGACGACGTGCTCGACAACATCACGTCGGGTGGCGAGGACATTCTAGCGCTCAGCGCGCGAGTGCCGAGCCTGTATGCCGAAAGCTCTTTCGGCCGGACTTTCCCGCGCTTCTACATCCGGGGTCTGGGAAATACCGACTTCGACCTGAACGCCAACCAGCCCGTAAGCCTCGTCTATGACGGCGTGGTGCTGGAAAATCCGATCCTGAAGGGCTTCCCCGTCTTCGACCTCGATCAGATCGAAGTCTTGCGCGGTCCGCAGGGCACGCTGTTCGGCCGGAATACGCCGGCCGGGGCCGTGACCTTCACCAGCGCGAAGCCGACCCAGGAAACGGAAGGCTATGTCCGCGCCGCCTATGGCCGCTTCGACACGGTCGATCTTGAAGGCGCGATCTCCGGCGCGCTTGTGCCCGGTAAAGTCGCGGCGCGCCTGTCCGGCATCTATCAGCGCAGCGACGACCGCGTGGTCAACAGCAACCCGGCCGCACGCGAAGCCGCTTTCGAAGAATTCGACGATTACGCCGCGCGCCTGTTGGTCGAGATCACGCCGGACGCAAACTCGTCCTACCTGATCAATGTTCATGGTCGCCGTTTGCGCGGCGGCAGCCGGACCTTCTTCGCCAACGCCATCCAGCCGGGCACGAACGAGCTTGTCGCCAATTTCGACCGGTTCGTCGGCGCGTCCGATTCGTTCCAGGTCTCCGAAGTCGACAATATCGGCGTCAGCCTGACGGCCGACTGGAATGTCTGGGGCGGCACGCTGACATCCATCTCGGCGTTCGAGAAAGTGACCAATTTTGCTCGCGGCGATGTCGATGGCGGCGTGGGGGCGGCCTTTCTCGGCAACAGCTTCCCAGGCTTCATCCCGTTCCCGGCGGAATCAGCCGACGGTATTTCCGATCACGGCCAGTACACGCAGGAACTGCGCTTCAACACGAATATTGGCGATACGGTGAACCTGACGGTGGGCGGCTTCGCTTTCCACGAAGATTTGAACCTCGACAACATCTCCTACGACTCGCTCGGGCCGGGCAACCCGCTCAATGCGCTGGCCATTCAGACGCAGGAGACGACCTCGCTCGCTTTGTTCGGCTCGCTCGCTTGGAACGTCACGGATCGCTTGACCGCGACGGGCGGCTTGCGTGTCACGGACGAGGACAAGGATTTCTCCGCCGAGCGCCTCATCGGACCGTTCGGCGCACCGCCGTTGGGTCCCATTACGCGGGAACTGGGCGATACGGTCGTCACGGGCGACTTCGCGCTCGACTACGCCCTGACCGATGATGTGAACGTCTACGCTCGCTATGCGCGCGGCTTCCGAGCGCCCAATGCGCAGGGCCGCATCCTGTTCGGCGACTTCGTGACCGTCGCGGATACGGAGACGATCGACAGTGTCGAGGCGGGCTTCAAGTCACGCTATTACGGCGGACGAGTCACGCTGAACGGCAGCCTCTACTACTTCGAGACGGACGACCAGCAACTGACGGCCGTTGGCGGGGCAGGGAACTTCAACCAACTGCTCAACGCCGAAGCGGTGCGCGGCCAAGGCTTCGAGATCGATGCCGGTTTCATTCCGTTCGAGCGTTTCGAACTGACCGCCGGACTGTCCTACAACGACACGGAGATCATCGATCCGAACCTCCAGGCGGGCGCGTGCGGCGCACCCTGTACCGTGCTCGACCCGATCGACCCGGTTACCGGCCTGGCCTTCATCGACGGCAACCCTCTGCCTAACGCGCCGAAATGGATCGCCAACGCGACGGCGCGCTACAGCATGCCGATCACCGCGGACTGGGAGGCCTTCGTCTTCGCCGACGTGGCGCACCGTTCCTCCACCAACTTCTTCCTCTACGAGTCGACGGAATTCTCTTCCGATCCGCTCACCGAAGTCGGCTTGCGCGGCGGCTTCGCAACGGACGATTTCGAGATTGCGGGCTATGTGCGCAACCTGACGGGCGTCGTGCGGGCCGAGGGTGGTGTCGACTTCAACAACCTCACGGCCTTCGTGAACGAGCCCACTCTCTACGCCGTGGAAGTGACGAAGCGTTTCTAGTCAGAAACCCCGTTCCGCGAGCCATCCCGTGATGGCCGCGTTCACGGCGTCCGGCTGGTCCCACATCGCCCAATGGCCGCAATCGGGGATGGTGACGCGGGTCAGGTCGGGCACGGTGTCAAGCATCGGGTCCGTGCTGCTGGGCGGCAGGAAGAAGTCGTCGGCCGGGCTGATCATCAGTGCCGGCACGTCGATCTTTGTCGACAGGCCCTCAGCCAGCTCCCAGTTCGCCGTTGTGTTGCGGTAATAGTTCATGCCCGGCAAAAAGCCCGTGCGTGTGTAGGCATTCGTGTAGACGGCGCGCTGTTCGGGCGTGACGACCATGTCGCCATCGTCCGGCGCGCCCCGGTCCAAATAGGCTTGGAACCGGTTCGGCAAATGGGTCAGCTCCGGCGACAGGGCGATGCCGGGTGGCGAGGCACGAAACATCATGCGAAAAAAAGCGTCGGGATCGGATTCGAACAGGGTGCGCACCGCATCGGGTCGGTCGCGAAATTCCACGAAATAGTGGGACTTTCCGAAACGCCGCTCGAAGATCGCCATCGGATCGATCGGGGCGCGACCCACATGGGGCGTGCTGATGCTGATCGCGGCTAGCGTGCGGTGCTTGAGCATGCGCACGGCGTGCCACAGGACGATCCCGCCCCAGTCGTGGCCGAGCAGAATGGCCTGCGCGATGCCAAACCGGTCCATCACAGCTTCGAGATGCGCGACCAGGTTCTCGATGCGGTAATGCTCGACCCCGTCCGGTGCATCGGACCGGCCGAAGCCGAGCAGGTCGTAGGGGATGGCGCGATAGCCCGCATCGGTCAGCGCCGGGATCGTCGTCGCCCAGCTATAGGCCAGTTCCGGCCATCCATGGATCATCAGAACCGGCGTTCCGTCCTCCGGCCCGTGCGGGTAGGCGGCGATGCGAAAGCCGTCGATCGGAACGAAGTCGGGGTTGTCGTAGTTCATAGGGTGACAATGGCGTTTTCATGCGCCTTGCCAACCGCGAAAGCATTCCGTCGCGTCGGCCACACCTGCCGCACGCGATGAGACCGGCCCTTGCCAAGGCATGGAATCGCCCTTATGGAGCCGCTCGAACGCTGGTCCCGCGGGCAACCCGGGGCCTTTTGCTATTTGAACTGACATATGGCGCGTCACTTCGCGCCACCCGAAAGAGAGACGAACGCAACACATGGTCGAAATCTACGTCCGCCAGAACAATGTCGATCAGGCCCTTCGCGCGCTGAAGAAGAAACTTCAGAACGAAGGTATCCTACGCGAGATGAAGTCCCGCAAGCATTACGAAAAGCCGTCTGAAAAGCGCGTGCGCGAGCAAGCCGAAGCGCTCCGCCGTGCCCGCAAGCTGGCCCGCAAGCGCGCCCAGATCGAAGGCCTGATCCCCAGCAAGAAAAAGCGCCGCCGCTAGCCCGCGTCATCTCTGCAAGCCGAGAAAGCCGTCCTCCAGGGCGGCTTTTCTTTTGCGAGCCGCAAGCATGAGCGACCTCGAAACGCTAATCGAGCGCCTATCGCTCCAACCGCATCCTGAAGGCGGTCACTACCGCGAGACCTTCCGCTCGGAGCGGACCGATGCCTCGGGCCGATCCATGGGCACGGCCATTCTCTACCTGCTGGGCGGCGGGGATGTATCGCGCTTCCACCGAATCGACGCGGACGAGCTTTGGTTTTTCCATCAGGGCGACCCGCTGACCGTTTACACCCTCTTGCCGGACGGCCGTATGCGCAGCGACGTGGTGAGCGTGGATAGCCCGCAACTCCTCGTGCCTAAGGGTGTCTGGTTCGGCGCGGCGCTGGACGACGCTCGCGGCCATGCCCTCGTCAGTTGCACGGTCACGCCGGGTTTCGAGTTCGACGGATTTGAGTTGGCGGAACGGGAAGCGTTGCTGGAAGGCTGGCCGGATGCGGCGGATTGGATCGATAGGCTGAATTAGTCGGACTTTTCGAGGGCACGTCCCCGGCATTTATTGCCGGGGTCTGCTGTCGGGAAAGCTCACAAGACGAGCGGCACCGGCGGCCCTCATCTTGTGATGAAGCAGGAGACCAGACCCCGGCAATAAAAGCCGGGGACAAGCTGTTTCGATCAAGCCGCCACAGGCTCCTGTACCGGTCCGCCGACAGCCTCGTATGGGTCCAGCCCTGCCTCGCGCATCATGCGATGAACTTCGGGATAGACCGTCATGTCTGGAATGCCGAGCATGCCCCGGACCTCCTCGATCGGACGCGGAAGCAGGTCGAGCAGGTCGTGGTAGATGATGGCTTCGGCCGCGCGCCCGCGCGCCGCCGCTTCCCGGATTGCCTTAAACACGGGCGCGCCCTTCGGCGCCCAGCGCTTGACCTCCAACGCGCCCATATAGGCGATGAACTGGATTCCAAGGCCCGAAGTTTGCTGATAGCTGTAGGCCAGCACGCAGGTCTCGCCCAATGCGTCACGGCCATAGCCGGTCAGCACATGCTCCATATCGTGCGTGTCGCGCGAGCGATTATTGTACCAGCGAAACTCCGGGCTGCGCGTGTCTTCGCTGCCTTCGATGAAACGGTCGAACTCATCTACCAAGCCCTGCGCGGTCAGGCCCTCGCGGTCCATGAAATTGCAATAGTGATCCGCCAAGGACCCTTTCGGCATGGCGCGCAAGGTCTCGCGATCGTCGAGCAAAGGCGGGAGGTATCGCTGTTCTGCGAAACGTTTGCGACCTTCCGGGTGCGCCAGGAAGCGGTTGAATTCGCGGTAAAGATCGGTGCCATTCAAGGCTTTTGTAATGTGGAAAACATGCGTCGTGTCTTCCTTGTTCGCCACCAGCTGGCGAAAGTGGGACAGCGCCTTGAACCATCGTCGCGGCATGCGCGGGACGGGGATGGAATCCGGAACGTGAACCTGGCTCATATTACCATGGATATAGGGATGGACACTGCTAACAACCCTTAAAGACCGTATGACGGGCGTTCGCGCATGCGGGACATATAGCTTTGAAGGGCTGGATGGCCGTCCCCTGGCTGCGCTTTCACGATGCGTGAGAAGTCGAAAAGGACCGTGAAGGTGATATCGGCGAGGCTGTAGCGGTCGCCTGCCACGAAGTCGGACCCGGCAAGATGGGCTTCCATATCGTCGAAGAACCATCCCAAACGCTTGCGCCCGCGTTCGGCGAGATCGGGAATTTGCTGAAGGTCTCGCGGCCCTGGCAAGGCGCGGCCCTTCATGTGCGGCGTACTGTTGCGCAAGGCTTCCGCGATTGCGGCCAGACCATCCACCGTGCAGCGGAAGTCCCACTCCAGAATGCGCGCTTTCTCCAGCGGCGTCGTGCCCATCAGCGGCGGGTCGGGATGCAACGCCTCGACATAGGCGGCGATGCCGATATTCTCCGTGATGCGGTCGCCCTCCGGTGTTTCCAGTACCGGCACCATGGCGCGCGGGTTTACTGCGAGAAAATCGTCCGAGAGCTGTTCGCCGGAGCGCAGGTCGACTTCGACCGTCTCCCATTCCAGGCCCTTCTCGGCCAGAAACATGCGGGCACGGCGCGGCGACGGCGCGGTGGAACAATCATACAGCTTGAGCATCGGCGGGGTTCCTCGTAATCCGCGCCCATGTTGTCGCCAGAACCCTCGCCGATCAAGGCATCGTTGAAACCCAAGCTCAAGGAATTGGGCGGTGGATTCACGGTAAGACGCGCCTTGCCGATGGTCACCCACCGGTCCATCGGCCCCTGGGTGTTTTTCGACCATTTTGGTCCCGTCAACTATGCCCCCGGGGAGGGGATGGATGTTCGCCCGCACCCGCATATCGGCATCGCCACGGTCACCTATCTGTTCGAGGGCGAGATCTGGCACCGCGATAGTCTCGGCAATAGCTCGCCCATCCACCCCGGTGCGATTAACCTGATGGTGGCGGGCAGCGGCATCGTCCATAGCGAGCGGACGCGCGACACACTGCGCGCCGAAGGCTATGATCTGCACGGATTGCAATTGTGGCATGCCTTGCCGGAAAGCGAGGAAGAGCGGCCGCTCGCTATGGACGATGCCGCTGCCCGCCACCATCAGGTTAATCGCACCGGGGTG
>JBCCCX010000117.1:0-10246 GCA_039033275.1 Pseudomonadota bacterium
CCGGCCCTTCGGGCCACCTTCCCCCCGCGCCGCGGGGAGAAGGGACCATGCTCGCGGCGCGCTGTTACATCACCACCCGGTCCACGATCTTCACCTGCTCGATCGCCTTGATCGCTGCCACAGTCTCGTCGCTCACGTCCCCGTCCACGCCGATCAGGCAGACGGCTTCGCCGCCCTCGATCATGCGGCCCAGATGGAAGTTGGCGATGTTGACCTTCGCGTCGCCGAGCAGTCGCCCGACTTCGCCGATGAAGCCCGGCTTGTCGTCGTTGCGCACATAGATCATGGACGGCTCGAACGCCGCGTCCATCGGCACGCCGAACAGGCGCACGATGCGGGGCTCCCCGCGATAGATCGTGCCGACGATGGCGAATTTGCGCTTCGCCGTTTCCACCGTGATCCGGATCAGACTGTCCGCGCGTTCCGCCTCGTCGATATAGCTCTCCGTCAGCTCGATCCCGCGTTCCTTGGCCAGCACGGGCGCGCTGACCATGTTGACCTCCGGCATCGCGGCCTTGAGCATTCCGGCCAGCGCGGCGGCGCTCATCGGATTGGTGTTGAGCTGCGTGATCTCGCCCTTGTAGGTGATCTGGATGCTCTTCGCCGGATCGTGCAGCAACTGGCCCATCATCGTGCCGAGCTTGTCGGCCAGATCGACCCACGGCTTGAGGCGCGGGGCCTCTTCCGCCGTTATGGAGGGCGTGTTGATCGCGTTGCTGATCGCGCCCGTCAGCAGATAGTCCGCCATCTGTTCGGCGACTTGAACAGCGACATTCTCCTGCGCCTCGTTGGTCGATGCGCCCAGATGGGGTGTGGCCACAAAGCCCGGCGTGCCGAACAGCGCGTGTTCCTTGGCCGGTTCCACGGCGAACACGTCCAGCGCGGCGGCGCGCACATGGCCCGCCTCCAGCGCATCCTTCAGCGCCTCTTCATCGACCAGCCCGCCGCGCGCGCAATTGACGAGGATGACGCCCGGCTTGGTCATGCCCAGCCGTTCGCGGTTGACGATATTGCGCGTGCTTTCGACCAGCGGCGTGTGCAAGGTGATCGCATCGGCGCGCTGGAACAGCTCGTCCAGTTCCACCTTCTGCACGCCTAACTCCACCGCGCGTTCTTCCGTCAGGTAAGGGTCGAAGGCGATGACCTTCATCTTGAGACCCAGCGCGCGCTCGGCCACCAGCGCGCCGATATTGCCGCAGCCCACGATCCCGAGCGTCTTGTTGAACAGCTCCGTGCCCTTGTAGTCGGACTTGGGCCACTCGCCGTTCTGGGTCCGCTCCGACGCCTTGGGAATCTGGCGCGCGGCGGCGAACAGCATGGCGATGGCATGTTCGGCTGTCGTGATGGCGTTGCCGAACGGCGTGTTCATAACGACGACGCCCCGGTCGGTCGCGGCCTTGATGTCGATATTGTCCACCCCGATCCCGGCCCGGCCAATGACCTTGAGGTTCGTGGCCTGCCCGATGATCTCGGCGTCCGGCCGTGTGGAGGAGCGCACGGCGAGGCCGTCATATTCCCCAATGATGTCCATCAGCTCGTCCTTGGACAGGCCGGTGATGACATCGACATCCACGCCGCGCGCCTTGAAGACTTCGACGGCACGGTTGCTCATTTTGTCGGCAATCAGAACTTTAGGCATGACCCATCTCCTTTGCGCGCAGGGTTTCGATCTGGGTCTCGAACGCCCAGTCGAGCCAGGGCAGGATAGCCTCGACATCGCCATGCTCGCACAGGCCGGACACCCACAGGCGGAAACCCGGAGGGGCGGTGCGGTACGCGCCGAAGTCGAGGCCGACGCCTTCGTCCGCCAATAATCCGACGATGGATTTGGCGAAGGCGGCCTGTTCGTCCAGCGGCAGGGCGGCTATGCGTTCGTCCACGATCTTCAGGCAGACGCCGGTGTTGGACCGCTTCTCGTCGTCCTCGCAGAGGTTGGCGATCCAGTCGCGCTCGGCCACCCAGTCCCAGATGGTCTGCGCGTTACGGTCGGCCCGGTCATGCATGCCCTGCAGGCCGCCATGGGCCTTGACCCATTTCAGCGCGTCGAGATGGTCCTCGGCGCAGAGGAGGGAGGGCGTATTGATGGTCGCGCCCTCGAAGATGCCCTCGATCAACTTGCCGCCTTTCGTCAGGCGGAAGATCTTCGGCAGCGGCCAAGGCGGGTTGTAGCTCTCCAGCCGTTCCACGGCGCGGGGGCTGAGAATCAGCATGCCGTGCGCGGCTTCGCCGCCCATCACCTTCTGCCAGGAATAGGTCACGACATCGAGCTTCTCCCAGGGGAGGGGTTGCGCGTAGACGGCCGAGGTCGCGTCGCAAATGGTCACGCCCGCCCGGTCGTCCGGAATGAAACCGTAACCGGCGACCTTCACGCCGGACGTCGTCCCATTGGCCGTGAAGACCAGGTCCTGCGTGCCGTCATAGGGGCTGAAATCAGGCAGCTTACCGTAGTCGGCGGTTAGCAAGGTGAGATCGTCCAACGGCAATTGCTTGTCCGCATCCACAACCCAGGCCTGGCCGAAATTTTCCCACGCCGCGACAATGACCGGCTTGGGGCCGAGCATGGTCCACATGGCCATCTCGACCGCGCCCGTATCGGACGCCGGGACGATGCCGATCCGGTAATCGTCGGGAACCTGCAGCACCTCGCGCGTGAGGTCGATGACCTCCTTCAGCTTGGCCTTGCCGAGCGCGGAGCGGTGCGACCGGCCGAGCGCCGCGTCGGACAAAGCGTCCAGCGTCCAGCCCGGACGCTTGCGCGTTGGCCCGGCGGAGAAGCGCGGGTCTTTCGGCTTGGTCGCCGGTTTCGGAATAGGGGAAGAGGCAGCCGTCCCGGATCCCGTCAGGATCCCCGGCTCGGGTTTCAAAGTCATCGATGTTCTCCATCAGCCGCATTTTTGTACGACCGTCGAAGTGCGCCTCAGTGGGGAGGCGGGGCCGCGCGCCGGATAGTCGCGCCGGGGCGGGGGTGTCAAGGTGGGGGAGGACCACACTCATCAATTCGCACAGGCCGACTTGATCGGCCTGTCCATCTCCTGCCGTCTCGTCGGGACGAAAGGGTTGGGAGATGGGCTCGCCCCCGGATCAAGCCCGGGGCAGGCTTACAAGCAGGCGAGAGCGGCATGTTTGACGAGAGCGGTTCATTTGTAGATCAGACATACGCTCACGTCCTGCCGGGCATCGCGTCCTCGGCCGATCCTGTGTTTCGCGGTTTTTCCGGGCCGGATGGCACGGGGCGCGGGCCCCGCCTCGCGACGGGGAAGGGGTTGTAGAAACCATTTTCACGAAGGCGGAGCCCGCGCGGGGAAGAAAAGCCCGTCGCCGCCGTCCGTTCGCATTCCACACCCACCGCGGCGTTGTGACCCGACAAGGGCTTCCACGGTCTCCACTCCGCGGTCCGGCGAAACGACCGGGCGGGAGCTTCCTAGGCGCGCGCGTAAGGCCGGAGCGGGCCAGGAACGCGAGAACGGACGAAGCGAGGCGGAGGGGCCTGGCGCGCGGTACGTCGCGCGCTCGCACCCGTCGGGCCGTCCGCGTCCTCACCTCATGTTCCGGGTCGGTGGTCTGCTACACCACGGTCCGCGGAACGAAGCTCGAAACGCTGCGGAGGACGAACCGGCCGCTGGGCCGGTTCGTCGATTCTGCTCTCCGCACGGAAAGACCGCCCGGCCTTTCGCTTCCATCCACCGCGATCCGAAGAGCTCGTACCTCTCCCCGTGCCCGCAGCGGACAGGGAGGACTATAGGGCGAGGCGCAAGAGGGGAGGATTAGATTGTTGGGGGGATTTTGAAAGTCGAAGTAAAACAATGGAATGCGGGCGATAGGTAATGTCGCAATGCGCGGATACTGGCGACGAAACGCCATGCGGTTTGAGCATCGATACTGTCTTGCGGTTGAGGTACACCCTCTTCCAAAACTCCGTCCCCGGCATTTATTGCCGGGGTCTGCCGTCGTCCGGCTTCACAAGAAGCGAAGGTTTTCCCGCCATCGTCTTGTGGACTTGCCCGAGACCAGACCCCGGAAATAAATGCCGGGGACGAAGGGGGGACGAGAACTGCGGGTGCCGCTGTCTTCGTTCCGCTATTGTAGCGGGGCAAACGCGCAGCCAAACTCTCGCCTTGAGACGATGAACTGACGATGCATGGTTCCCGGCAATAAATGCCGGGGACGGGACTAACCATTACCGGCTTACAAAAAACCTGTCTCAGACTTGGTTTAGAGACGGAAACGAGGCGCTGCATTGACTGTCCCGATACCAACGAATCGTGCACCCAAACCCAAGCTCGTCTTTCCTCAAACACCCCGCATCTTCCCACCCCAAACCCTTGTTTTCACCGCCCGAATCCCCACATCGAGATGGCAACGCGGTAACCCCTGCCAGCCGCGATTTCCCTTGAGAGGCACGCGCATGGCCGGTCCGTCCGTATCGCCAGAGATCGACCGTCTGATCACACTGCTGGCGCGTCTGCCGGGGCTGGGGCCGCGGTCGGCGCGCCGGGCGGCCCTGCACCTGCTCAAGACGCCCGACCGGCTGATGACGCCGCTGGCGCAGGCCATGAACGTCGCGGCGGAGAAGATTTCGACCTGTTCCGTCTGCGGTAATGTGGACGCGTCCGACCCGTGCAACATCTGCCGCGCGCCGGGTCGCGACCGGTCGGCCATCTGCGTGGTGCAGGATGTGTCCGACCTGTGGGCGATGGAGCGGGCGGGCGCGTTCCGCGGGACCTATCACGTGCTGGGTGGCACACTGTCTGCGCTGGACGGCGTTCGGCCGGAAGACCTCAACATCGCCTCCCTGATCGGGCGCGTCACCCGCGCCCGTGAAGCGGGCGAAGGGCTGGAGGAGGTTGTGCTGGCCATGAACGCCACCGTCGATGGGCAGACGACGGCCCACTATATCACCGAACATCTGGAAAAGACCGGCGTGCGCGTCACGCGCCTCGCCCACGGCGTTCCGATCGGTGGAGAGCTCGACTATCTCGACGACGGCACGATCGCGGCCGCCATGAAGAGCCGCCGATTGCTCTAGCCTCTCCCGACCGGTAGCAGGGGCCAGGGAGGGCCGTCATGGGGACCATCGCGACGGGCACGGATTGGGGCGGACTGGCGCGACGGCCGTCCGTGCTGTTTCTCGTTCTCGTCAATCTCGTGCCGCTCGTCGGTGTCTTCGCCTTCGGTTGGGACGTCGGCGCGCTGATGCTGCTCTATTGGGCCGAGACCGTCGTGATCGGCCTGTTCAACCTGCCCCGACTGCTCACGGCTGGGTTGGGACAGGGCGGTCCCTTCGCCCTGTTCGGCAATCTGTTCTTGGTCGCCTTTTTCACCGTGCATTTCGGCATGTTCAATTTCGGCCACTTCATGTTCCTGCGGCAGATGTTCGACCTTCCGGAGTTTGGTCGCGACTTGTGGTTCGCCCTGGGTGGGCTGTCGCTCGGGCACCTGTTCTCGCTGGCCGTGAACTGGTTCGGGCGCGGCGAGTACAAGGCTGCCAAGCCAAACGAGCAGATGTTCGCGCCTTATGGCCGCGTCATCGTGATGCACGTCGTCATCCTGATCGGCGGTACCTTCGCGGACGGCACGGCCGGGATCGCGCCTCTGGTCCTGCTCGTCGTGTTGAAGACGGGCGCGGATATTGCCGCCCATGCCGCGTCGCATGGCTGGATCAATATGCGGGAACAGCCCGCCTAGACTTCCTCCAATACGCTGGTCCCGCGCTCTCCGGCGCCGAGACCGGACGTCCATTCCCAGCTTTCGTGCAACCGGATGCGGCCCGTGGGCAGGACTTCGGGACGGCTCTGGCAGCGGCCCGCGCGCAGGGCGCCGTCCTTCGTGACGTGCTGGTAGAGGAAGGTCAGCGATCCGTCCGGATGGACTGTGCCGACGATGGAGCCGTATTCGACCGCGCCGCCGCTATAGCTTGCAATCAGCACGTCGCCGCGCTGGTCGTAGCGGAACAGCGTGTCCCCGCCCACGTCACCGCCGCCATCCGTGGCGACCGGGCGGAACAGGCGGTCGCCATAATGGATCACAGCAGCGCCCCGCCCTGGTTCGCCGGCGCGGGCAGGGGAGCGGCCTCCTCGTCCAGGTCGAGCTGGTCGATCCGGTCGGCGCGGCGCGTGATCTTGTCCGTGCTGATCCGGGCCTGGCGCATCATCTCCAGCCCGCCATCATAGTGGCTTTGCAGGCGGGCGATGCGTTCGTCGAGGCGGCGCACATCGTCCCCGATCTTGCCGACTTCGTCGAGGATCACCGTCGCCTGCTCGCGCATGGCGGCGTCGCGCAGCACCGCCTTCATCGTGTGCAGCGTCGCCATGAAAGTCGTCGGCGAGACGATCATCACCCGGTCGGCGAAGCCCCGCTCCACCACTTTGGGGAAATGCGCGTGCAGTTCGGCATAGATGGCCTCGGACGGCAGGAACATCAGCGCCACTTCGTGCGTCTCGCCGGGCAGGAGATATTTCGACGCGATATCGCGAATGTGCTTCGTGCAGTCGGCGGCAAACTGGCGGCGCGCGGGATCCGTCGGATTGCCCTCGCCGCTCTCCGCGAAACGCCGCCACGCTTCGAGTGGAAACTTGCTGTCCACCGCAACGTCCAGGTGATCGCCGGGCAGGTGGATGACCGCGTCCACGCGGCTGCCATTGCTAAGCGTGTGCTGGAAGGTGAAGCTGCGGGTCGGCAGGAACTGCTCGATCAGCGCCTGCATCTGCGCCTCGCCGAAGGCGCCGCGCGCCTGCTTGTTGGACAGGACGGCCTGCAGACCGGATACTTCGCCGGCGAGTTCGCGGATGTTGGCCTGCGCGCGGTCGATGACCTCCAGCCGCTTGTCCAGCGCGGCGAGGCGCGCGACGGACTTGTCGGTCTGGTCGGACAGGGACCGGCCCAGCCGTTCCGTCATGGCGGATAGGCGCTCGTCCAGCGCTTTCTGGAACAGATCGCCGCGCGTGGCCTGTTCCTCTGACAGTTGCGCGAGGCGTCCCTGAAGTTCGGCCTGCTGCCCGCGCATCGCCATCAGTTCGGCCTGCGCCCGTCCGTCAGAACGCCGGAGCAACAGGCCGAGCAGCGCGCCCGCCAGGAACAGGGCAAGGCCTAGCGCCGCTTCCAGTGCGCCGACTTCGGCACTACCGATGGTGAAGATAGGTTCCATCTTTGTTCCCGTGGCACAGGCAGCGGGCGATGGGAAGACGCTACCGTGCGCCCAGGTAAGTCCAACGACGCAGCAGGGCCTCCATGGGTCCCCGCTCGAAACGCGTGCGCCAGAGGCTGGAAAAGGCGAGCGACGCCATTCCGGCAGCGAAGGCAATCGCGACGCACCCTGCCGCGCCGACCTGTCCGAACAGGCCGAGGCCATAGCCAGTGAAGATAAGGACAGGATGAGCGATTGAAGCAGGTAGGCCGTCAGCGACGACGTGCCCGCCCGCGCCATGAACAGGCGCAGCCCCGTCACAGGCCCCTTCGACCAGGCGGCGATCAGGCCGAGATAGCCGAGGGACGAAAGCGGCGCGCCAAGCGTCAGCACGGCACTGCCTAGCGCGCCTTGCCCGGTGAGAGATCCGCCCGAGCCCAGCATCATCCACGCGCCGACCGCGCTCAGCACCACACCGATCGGGAGCCAGATGCGGCGAGCGGCGCTCCACAAAGGGGCATCCGGGTCTTGGAGGACACCGGACCGAACGCCGGCGAGACCGAACAGGAAGAACGCCATGACGCCCGGTCCCTGGAAGGGTCCGATAAAGGTCAGGACCTGCAAATATTCCCGAAGCCGGAACGGGACGAGTTCCGCAAGAGAGCCCGAGCGGTAGACCTCGGCGGTCTCCCGCATCGACGCCTCGATCTCCGCCTCGACTTCCACGGCCGCGGCCGGGTCAAACGTTTCCATTGCCGTCAAGGCGGCGGCCGATCCGAACAGGATGAACAATTGCAAAACAAGGAACCCGACGGCCCACCGTACCAGCGCCTTCACCGACAGGTTCCGGAACAGGAAGAGAAGGCTGCCGATCACGGCGTAGATGACGAGAATATCGCCGACGAAGGCGAATGCGATGTGGACCGCGCCGATCAGCACGAGTCCGAACATGCGCCGGAAATATCGCGGGCCGAACGGAACGCCCCGCCGCTCCGCGCTCATCATCTGGTAGGCCAGCCCCGCGCCGAACATGACCGAGAAGAGCGTGTAGGACTTGAACAGGAAGAGCGTGTCGACCGTCAGGATGGCCGCGCGGTCGAGCGCGGTGCCGGGACCGCCGAACGCATAGGTCTCGGGTCCCGGCCAGGCGAAGTAACCCACATTGACCAGCACGATGCCGAGCAAGGCAAAGGCTCGCACGATATCGGGAAAGATGTGCCGCCCGGTTGCGGCATTCTGCTCTGTATAGTCCATCGCGTTCCCCTCTGGGGAACGGATAGCGTAGGGGCTTGTCGCGCGTCTAGCTTTTCGCGGCGCGGCTGCGACGGCGGAGAAGCCAGCGCAGCAGGAAGATGCCCGGAATGATAACGAAGAGGAGCCAGGGCAGGGCGATGGCGATAAAGCCGATCACGGCCGCCAGCCCGTGCGAGAGGGTCCGTAGGAAGCCTCTCAGCGCGTCCACCACAGGCGACACGGCCGACTGGGACACGGCGCGCGCCCGGCTCTGGTAGCGCAAGTCTAGCACCGACATGGACACACGCTGCCGCAGGTTTTTCAGCAACGCCGTCGCGCTTTCGATCTGCGCCTGCACGCGCGCCAGCTCCCGCTCCACGGATAGCAGGTCTTGGAGCTTCGCGTCTCGCGTTTCCAGCAAGGTCAGCAAGCGCTCCCGCAGCGCCGTCTGCGCGGTCAGGCGCGCATCGGCGTCGATAATCTGGCGGGTGAGGTCTTCGGCGGAGACAGACGAATCGGTAATGCGCCCGTCCGACGCCTCGACGGACGCTTCCAAACCGGACCTGAAACCGTCCAGCCATCCCGGCGCGGCCCGCAGGGACAGGTAGGCGCTGGCATAGTCTTCCGACTGGTTCTGTGACGAGGCGTTCAGCACCTGGCAAGCGGACGGCCCGGCATCGAGGCAGCGCTGCATGTGGGCGCGCATGACCGGCTCGACCGAGACGGTCGGCAGCGACACGCCGTACGCATAGCGGTAGGCGATCATGGAGGCGGGATCCGTCTCGGCCTCGCCGGTCTGATCCGGTGCGGACTGCCGACGATGCTTCATCGCCTCCGGGGCAGCCTCCGCCATGACGCTGACCGGAGCCGGAGGCGGCGCGGCCATATCGCCATCGGCGTAGAAGTCGCTATTGGTGCTCTCGCCCTCGCAAGCCGACAAGGCAGCGATTGCAGGAATGAGAAGGGTCAGAAGTGTCTTGCGCATGGGCTCGCCTTGCAGGGTCCGGTCTGAACGCTTGCTAAACGGCTTGCCGGATGGCGGATAGTTAAGCCTCGGTAGGGGAGCGCGCACAATAAACCCCGCCTCGCGGCAGGGTTTCTAACGTCAATGGCGACGTGGGAGAGTGGGGAACGGCTTTAGGCGCTCATCTTGTCCTTGGCGGGATCGCGCAGCACGTAGCCGCGGCCCCAGACGGTTTCGATATAGTGTTCGCCCTGCGTGGCGGCGGCGAGCTTCTTGCGCAGCTTGCAGATGAACACGTCGATGATCTTGAGTTCCGGCTCGTCCATGCCGCCATAGAGGTGGTTGAGGAACATCTCCTTGGTCAGGGTCGTGCCTTTTCTCAGGGAGAGCAGCTCCAGCATCTGGTATTCCTTGCCGGTCAAGTGGACGCGGTGGTCGCCGACTTCCACGGTCTTGGCGTCGAGGTTCACCTTGATGTCGCCGGTCGTGATGATGGACTGGCTGTGGCCCTTGGAGCGGCGGACGACGGCGTGGATGCGGGCTACGAGTTCGTCTTTGTGGAAGGGCTTAGTCATGTAGTCGTCGGCGCCGTGGCCGAAGCCCTTGATCTTGTTATCCGACCCGTCGAGGCCCGAGAGAATCAGGGTTGGTGTTTCGATCCGCGCCATCCGCAACTGGCGCAGCACATCGTATCCGTCGATGTCCGGCAAGCTGGCGGTCAACCTCGATGCCAAGACGGTCGAGGTCGACGGCAGCCGCGTCCACCTGACCGGCAAGGAATATGCGATGCTGGAGCTGCTGTCGCTACGCAAGGGCACGACGCTGACCAAGGAAATGTTCCTCAACCACCTCTATGGCGGTATGGACGAGCCGGAACTCAAGATTATCGACGTCTTTATCTGCAAGCTACGCAAGAAACTTGCGGC
>JBCCCX010000118.1:0-10223 GCA_039033275.1 Pseudomonadota bacterium
CACGACCGGATCATTTTCGGCGTCGGCAATGGCAGTCCATGGAACTGGGAACGGCGCGATCCGAGCGGGCTCGACAATCTCTTCCTGTCCTCCATCGTCGCGGTGGACGCCTCGTCTGGCGAATATGCATGGCACTTCCAGACGACGCCGGGCGATACGTGGGACTATACGGCGACGCAGACCATCATCCTGGCCGACTTGCCGCTCGGGGAGGACGGCGCGATGCGCCGCATCGCCATGCAGGCACCCAAGAACGGCTTCTTCTACGTGATCGACGCCGAGACGGGCGAGTTCATAAGCGGGGAGGCTTTCGTGCCGCAGAACTGGACGACCGGCCTGACGCCGGAGGGCCGCCCCATCGTGACACCGGAAGCGCGCGACCAGTCCGTTCCGCACTTCCAGACGCCGGGTCCGCTCGGCGCCCATAACTGGCACCCCATGGCCTATAACCCCGATCTCCGCTTGGCCTACATACCGGCCCAGGAAATTCCGCAGACCTACGTCATCGATCCGCTGGAAGACGACCAGCCCGGCAAATGGAATACGGGAATCGACTTCGCGGCCGGCGTGCCGCAGGAGTTCACGCCGGAAATCCGCGCCATGTTGCGACCCATGCTCAAGGGCCGCCTCATCGCCTGGGATCCGGTCGCGCAGGAAGCGCGTTGGTCGCACGAACACGATAACGCCTGGAACGGCGGTGTGCTGTCCACGTCTGGTGGACTCGTCTTCCAGGGGCAGCTCGACGGCACGTTCGCGGCCTTCGATGCGGCGACCGGCGAACAGCTCTGGGACGCTGACGTCAAATCCGGCGCGGCCTCCGGACCGGGCACCTATATGATCGACGGCGAGCAATATGTGACCATAACGACGGGCTGGGGTTCCGCCTATGCGTTGACCGTGGGCTTCGCCTTCGATGACGTGCTGGGGCCGACGGTCGGCAAGGTTGTGACGTTCAAGCTCGGCGCGGACGGAACGGTCCCGGATGTGGAGCTGCCGGCGATCGACCGCTCGCCCAAGGCAGAAAGCTTTGGCGATGAGGCGATGCTGCGCAACGGCTTGGTCCACTATGCCCGCAACTGTTCAGTCTGCCACGGCCCGTTTGCGATGAGCTCGGGCGTGCTGCCCGATCTGCGTTGGTCTGAGATCACGGGCGATGCGGAGAGCTGGTACGACGTGGTCCATGACGGGATGCTGGCGGGCAACGGGATGGTCGCCTTCGACGACGTGCTCGACGCCGAGGATATGGAATCCATCCGGGCCTACGTCCTGCAACAGGCCCACGCCAGTGGGGGCGAGAGCGCGGCCGGGAACTAAATGTTCCCTCTCATGCGACCGATACGCCAGTTGTCAAGAAATTGGCTATATTTGACAAACGGCGTCGTCGTGCCTAGCTTGAGGTCATGACGCCAACGCTCGCAACAAGGGAACCGGTTCACAGCGGGGCTCCCGAAATTTCCGACCGACAGGAGCAAGCCGCCAAGCGTGCCTTTGTCAGGCTCATGTCGCTGTGGGGCGTTCGGGATGCGGACGCCGTCGTCCTTTTGGGGCAGGGCGCACCACGAACCTATCAGCGTTGGAAGGCCGGCCAGTATGGCCGTTCGCTTGGCATCGACACGATGGAGCGCATTTCCAACCTTTTAGGTGTCCACAAAGCGCTCGGCATCTTGTTCGAGGACAAGTCGCAAAGGGACGCCTGGATCGCCAAGCCGAATGCGGCCTTTGGTGGCGCAAGCGCCTTGGACGTCATGTTGGGTGGGCGCATGAGCGATCTCGTGCGCGTGAGGCGCTACCTGGACGCCGTGCGCGGCGGTTAAGCGTGGCGGGCGGAGCGTCCGGGCCGTCCCTGCAGGTGGATGACCTACCGCTCGTCCGTGTGAGATGGCCGCGCTGGCACAGGCTCGTGCCGAGCCAGTACCCGCCGGTCCACCTGTTCGAGGATATCGGCGATCCCGAAGATTGGGACACGCTGGCGGACATTGAAAGCCTCTCAAATCCGCGGCTGGACGCTTCGCTCGGCAATCTCGCCAACCTGAAGCCGGAACACCGTGCTTCTGGCGCGGGCGCGTCCTATTTGGTCTCGCCGTTTTTCCATGCCTCCGTCGACCGGCCGGGCCGTTACCATTCCGATGGATATGGCGCCCTCTACATCGCCAAGACGTTCGAGACGGCCTTGGCGGAAGTCGCCTATCACCAGGAACTTTTCCTCGCCGCCACTGACGAGCCGCCCGGATGGACTGGCACATTCCGGGTACTCGTCGGGAAGCTCGACAGACGGTTGAGAGATGGGCGAGGGGATGCGGAGGCACTTCACATCCTGAGAGACCTTGAAGACTACACACGACCGCAAAAGCTTGCTGCGGCGATGCGGTCCCGCGAAGAGTGGGGCATCGTCTACCCCAGTGCGCGTCGCGACGGCGGGGAATGTGCGGCTCTCTTCCGCGTCGACGGACTGGAAGGGCCCGTTCAGGCCGACCACCTCCGCTATCACTGGAACGGCGAGCGCATAGACATTGTGGAGAAGTCGTCCGGAACCGATAAAGCTGAAATGATCCGCCTTTGATAGGCACGACCAAGCCTCCCACTTGAATGCGGAGCTACTCGCCCGCAAATCATGCGGCGACTGGAAGGTCGACGTTTTTCGTGGCTTCCGCTCATGCAAAACCGTGAAGACATATGTATGAAACGTCCATGACGACCGCGCTTCATTACCGCGCGCCAATACCGTTTGTCATTTCCGTCGCACCGATGATGGATTGGACGGACCGGCATTGCCGCGTCTTCCACCGCCGCCTGTCGCGGCGCGTGCGCCTCTATACGGAGATGGTCGTCGCGGACGCCGTCATCCACGGGCCGCGCGACCGGCTTCTGTCCTTCAACGAAGTCGAGCATCCGGTTGCGCTGCAATTGGGAGGGTCAGATCCGGACAAGCTGCGTGAAGCGAGCCGGATCGGTGTGGGCTATGGCTATGACGAAATCAATCTGAATGTCGGCTGCCCATCCGACCGGGTCCAATCCGGCCGGTTCGGTGCCTGCCTCATGGCGGAACCGGAACTCGTCGCGGACTGTTTCCAGGCGATGCGGGGCGGCGCAGGCGGCACGCCCGTGACCGTCAAGTGCCGTTTGGGCATCGACGAGCAGGACCTGTCAGAGACCCTGCCGCACTTCATAGGAACGGTCGCGCAGGCCGGATGCGAAACGGTCATCATCCATGCGCGCAAGGCTTGGCTACAGGGTCTGTCGCCTAAGGAAAACCGCACCGTTCCGCCCATCGATTACGCGCTCGTCTCCACGATGAAGACGCGCTTTCCGGACCTTCGCATCATGGTCAACGGCCAGATCGAGACCGTCGCGCAAGGGCTCCGGGTTGCGGACGGGCTAGACGGGTTCATGATGGGGCGGGCGGCCTATAACGACCCTTGGACCTTGACGGAGGTCGATCCCGCCTATGGCGACGCGAGGGCCGCGACGGACCGTGCCGCGGTTGCCTCCGACATGGTTCGCTATCTCGAAGGTGTGCAGGACTCCGACAGGACCGCCAAGGCATTGGTCCGCCACATGATGGGTCTTTTCGCAGGTCAACCCGGTGCTCGGAGCTGGCGCCGGGCGCTGTCGGAGGGTCTGGCGCAGAAACGGATGCCGTCCGACATCATTGCGTCGGGCCTGGCCGTCATGCGACAGGGGCGGGTCGCTTGAGCGAGCTGCTTCCGCTAGTCGCGTTGCTGCTCGGCGTCGGTGCGCTCGCCGGCCTGTCCGCCGGCCTGTTCGGCATTGGCGGGGGTGTCGTCATGGTCCCGGCGCTAGTCTTTGCGTTCGGCGCATGGGGCATCGATCCGGGCGTAGTCATGCACTGCGCAGTGGCCACGAGTTCGGCAGTCATCATCTTCAACGGCTACCGCTCCACCCGGTCCCATCTGGCCAGGGGTAGCGTGGAAACCGCGCTGCTCTGGCCTCAGCGCTGGTGGTCGAGCTACGCCCTTTGGATTGCCGCCGGATCGTTTATCGGCGCGGCGTGGCTCGCCCCCCGGCTTGCGTCCGACACGCTCACCCTGGTCTTTGCCGTCGCGGCGGTGCTCATTGCCTTCTACCTGATGGCGGGACGTTCCGAGGTCGCGTTGCGACGGTCCGTTCCGGGCGGCGCGGCCCCTCCGCTGGTGGGCGGCTCGGTCGGCGCGCTGTCGGCCATCATGGGGATTGGCGGCGGATCGATCAGCGTGCCCCTGCTCACACTGTGCGGCGTGCCGGTCCACCGCGCCATCGGCACGGCGGCGGGCTTCGGGCTGGCCATCGCCGTGCCAGCGACACTGGGGTTCGTCTTGTCCGGCTGGGGTGTGGAGGGGCGCCCGCCCTTTTCGCTGGGCTATGTCAACGGCGCGGGTTTCGCGCTAATCGTCGCGAGCGCATGGTTCGCCGTGCCGCTGGGCACGGCGCTGGCACATCGGCTGGAAGCCGTTCCGTTGCGCCGCATCTTCGGACTTTGCCTCGCCGCTGTGGCCATCAACATGGCGCGCAAGGCGGGGCTTTTCTAACGCGTGCTCTATCGTCTGAGAATCATTTGGTTGGGCAGCACCTCGACCTTCTGGAGGCGGCCGAGATAAGTCATGCCCAACAGAGAGATGTGCAGGCCGTCCGACATGACCAAGGCCTCCACATCGGCAACGCGCACGCCGCCGATCCTGAGTTCGTCCAACACGACGCGTGCCGCCTTGGTGCGGCCGTTCGCCGTATCGACCAACACGTCGTAGCGCAGTGCGTTGAGGTCGATGCCCGCTTTGCGGGCGTCGGGGGCCGTGAGGGCGACGGTCGATGCGCCCGTATCCACCAGGAAGCGGATATGACCTTGGTTGGCGCGGCCCTGCACGAAGAATTGGCCCTGGGTACGCGGGATCGAAACGACAGAACCTTTTGAAAGCGTAGGAGTGGCCGCCACTCTGCTAGCGGTTTTTGGCGCCGATTTATCGGCTTCGGCTTGTGCAGTCCGTTCGGCCTCGGCCTCTGCCATATTGCCGGAGAGGTAGTAGGTCCCTGCGACGGAAACGGCGGCGACCAGGCCGACTTGGAAAAGAAGCGATGGCGACATGGAATGTCCCCTAAGCGTTCGGCGTTAATCCGTCGCGAAAGGATAGGGTTAACATACGTCCATACTGTCGACCGTCACACAATTTTGCGGTGACGCTCCCGGCGAACGCGCCTATGGGGCCGCCATGACGGACTCCCGGCCCTTCGACGATGTGCGCGCGCTTGCCGATAGCGTGCCGCAACGGGACTCGGACCTCTATGCGGCGCTGATGGAACGAGCCGACTGCCTTGGCCGCGATCTGTGCCCGCTCGGTACGTTGGCGGCGCCGCTGGCGCGCATCGCGTCGGTCCAGCAGCAGACAGAACCGAGCCTGACGCGTCCCTTGGTCGCCGTCTTCACCGGCAGTCACGGCACGATGCAGGATGCCCCGGCGGAAGTCGCGGCCCGCGTCGCGAACCTGTCGAACGGACGTGCTGCCGTCCGCGGTGTGGCGCAACACACGGGCGCGGCCTTCAAGGTCTACGAATTCGGGAACGACCATCCGTCGGACGATTTCCGGCTAGGCCCGTCTCTGTCGGAGCGCGATTGCGCCGCCGCCGTCGCATTCGGCATGGAAGTCGTGGCGGAAGGCGCGGACGTCATCGTTCTGGGCAATGCCGGATTCGGATCCGCAACGGCCGCCGCAGCCATCGCGCGCGGGCTCTATGGCGGGGCGTCGGATTACTGGGCGGGTGGATCGGGCGAACGCGCCCGGGTCAGGGTCGAAGCCGTGACGGCCGGAGCGAGCGTCAATTCCGAACTTCTCTCAGACCCGCTTGGCGTGTTGCGCGCCTTTGGCGGGCGCGACCTGGCCGGAACGGTAGGGGCCATCCTGGCCTGCGCGCATCAGCGCATCCCTGTCATACTGGACGGCTATGTCGTCTGTGCGGCCGCTGCCGTCGTCCACGCGCTCAACCCCGAAGCCGTCGCGCATTGCATGGCGGGTCATGTGACGGCCGAACCCGCGCACCGCGCCCTCCTCGACCGGATGGACCTCGATCCCGTATTGGATTTGGGGATCAACATTGGAGACGGCACCGGCGGAACCTTTGCGCTCGGACTGTTGCAGGGTGCCAATGCGGGACTTTCGACCCTCGACAACGCCTAGACAGGGCAAGCATTGCCCGAAACCCGGACCGAAAAGGGTTGCCGCCCGTAACGGCCAGACGCATCGGTTCATCGCATGAGCATCTTCTCCCATTCCGACTTCGACGACCACGAAGCCGTTCACGCCTTCTCGGATCCCGAGTCCGGGCTGCGCGCCTTCATCGCCGTGCACAACACCAATCGCGGACCGTCCAGCGGCGGCACACGCTTCTGGGCTTATGAGAGTGACGCGGACGCGCTTTCGGACGTGCTGCGCCTGTCGCGCGCCATGAGCTACAAGAATGCGATGGCGCAGCTCGACATCGGGGGCGGCAAGGCCGTGGTCATGCGCCCCGAAGAACCTTTCGACCGCGAGGCTCTCTTCGCCGCCTATGGCCGCTGTATCGAGGCGATCGGCGGGACCTACATCACGGCGGAGGATGTCGGCGTATCGCCGGAGGACATGGCCGTCATCAAGACGCAGACCGATCATGTCGCCGGTCTGATGGTCGGCGACAACGCGTCGGGCGACCCGTCGCCCGTCACGGCCGATGGTGTCTTTCGGGGTTTGAAGGTGGCGGTCCGCAATGCCTTCGGCAGCGACGAACTCTCCGGCCGCCGCGTCGCGGTCCAAGGTTTGGGCAGTGTGGGTTACGCGCTGGCGGAGCATCTGGCCGAGGCCGGAGCCGAACTCCTCGTGGCAGACATCGACGCGGATATACTGGAGCGCGCCGCGCGCGAACTATCCGCCGAAATCGTCGCGCCGGAGACGATCCATGCCGCCGAGGCCGATATCTTCGCACCCTGTGCGCTGGGCGGCGCCATTAACGCCGATAGCGTAGGTGAGCTGAAGGCCAAGGTCGTGGCCGGGGCAGCGAACAATCAGTTGCGCACGCCGGACATGGCGGAAGCCCTGAAATCGCGCGGCATCCTCTATGCGCCCGACTATGTCATCAATGCGGGAGGCATCATCAACATCGCCGCTGAAGTGTCCGGCCGTTACGATCCGAACTGGGTGGAGGGGAAGCTGGTTCAGCTCGAAGAGACTTTGGAGGCCGTATTCGCGCGCGCCGCGCATGAAGGGCGCACAACGGCAGGCATTGCGGACGATATGGCCCGGGAACGCATGTCCGTCATACGCGACTGGCGTTGACAGACAGGAGCGTGGTATCGGTGTAACGGTAAAAGGGAATATTATGGATATCGATACGTTTCTGGCACCGGTTATCGCTCTAATAATTTGGAGCCTGGTCGTCTGGGGCATACTCTTCGCCCGGCGCGTCCCTGCAATCTCCAAGCTCAAGATCAACGTGGAATCCTCCAAGTCCCCCGACGGAGACTGGAAGAAAGCCTTGCCTCTCAAGGTCGAGGCGCCCGCGCACAACTACAATCACCTGATGGAACAGCCGACCATCTTCTACGCTTTCATGTTCTGGGCGGCGATCACGGGCGAGGCGACGCAAGCCATGCTCTATCTCGCTTGGGCCTATGTTGTGCTGCGCATCATGCACAGCTTCATCCAGATCTCCACAGGACCCGTCATGGCACGGTTCGGCGTGTTTCTACTCTCATCGGTGTGCCTGATCGCGATGATCGTCTTCGCGTTCTTGAACTAGGATTCGCCCATGTCGCTCATCGTCATCGCCTTTCTCGACATCACCGACCCGGACGAATACCGGACATATACGGAGAAGGCGGGCCCGATCTTCATGCGCGAGGGCGTGAAACTGATCGTCAACGATACCGATCCCAAGCCCCTCACGGAAGGGATGGAGATGGACAAGGTCGTTATCATGGAGTTCCGCGACCAAGCGCACATGCAAGGCTTTTTCGGCCTGTCGGACTACCGCGAGGCGCAAGTTCACCGCGACAAGGGCGCAACGATGCGGACCGTAATGACGCAGCGTTTCCAGATGCCAAGCTGACATAACGGTCTGGTCGGGCACTTCACTCACTGCGGCGTCCGAACGGGCGGGCGAGATAGGCAAGGAATCGGGATGAGGTGTGCGGCTCTGATACTGGCTAGCCTCTTTGTTTCGACCGGATGCGCCAGCGCGCAGCAGGCAGACGTTCCGGCTGTCTGCCGCGATTTGCCGCCCGGGGATCATTGCGGGTTCGACGCGACGCGCGACGCGGCGGAGGATATCCGCGCTGCGCAGGACAAGGCCGCGCAGAACGGATTGAAGTCGCTGATCGTGTTCGGCGCCAATTGGTGTCACGATAGTCGCGCTCTGGCGGGTCACCTGCTCAAACCACGCTTCGATGACCTGCTGTCCGAGCACTACAGCGTTGCCTATGTCGATGTCGGGCGGAAAGACCGCAACATCGATCTGGCACGCGCTTTCGGTCTGGACCGGATCCGGGGCACGCCCACGGTGATCGTCGCGGATTCGGAAGGCCGCGTTCTGAACCTCGATACCGCTCCCGCCTGGCGTAACGCCGCGAGCCGGACGGAAGACGAGATCTACGACTATCTGGAGCGTTTCGCCGCAATGGAGTGAAGCGCAATAAGGGAAGGGGAACCCTCATGTTCATCGGTCATTACGGTCCTGCGGTCTACGATGTCGTCCGATCGGGCAAGGTCAAACTCTGGCAGGCGTTTCTCGCCGTCCAGGCCATCGACATCGTGTTCTGCGTGCTGGCGCTTCTCGGGCTGGAAGGGGCGGCGTCGTTGCGCGACGGGGCGTTGGTCTTCGAAATCGACTTCTCGCATTCTTTCGTCGGAGCCGTCTTGATCGCGTTCGCCGCCGCCGGTCTCTACCGCGCCACGAATCGCGGAGAGAACGGCTCGATGCGGGGTTTCTGGATCATCTTCGTGCTCGCCTTCTCGCATTGGCCTCTGGACTGGCTGGTACACCGGCCGGACCTCGTTTGGGTACCCGGCAGCGAGACCTATCTGGGTCTGGGACTCTGGGACTATGCTTGGCCGACATATATGCTGGAGGTTCTATTGCTCGGCACGGCGGTCGCCTTCTGGATGGTCAAGACGGCCGGGCCGCGCTGGACGATGGTCGCCGCCTGGGCGACGGTCGCCTTGATCAGCGTCGTTCACTTCTTCTCCATCACGGAGGTCACGTTGGAGCTGCAGAGCGGGACGCTCGACGTCGCCGCCTTGCCGAGCGGGGTGCCGTTCGCGATCTCGGGACTGGTCTTCTTCATCGGATTCGCCGCGTGGATCGGCTGGCTCGAAAGCAAGCGCACTTACAGCTGATCGTCCCGGATCTTGCCGGGCAGGGAGGTCGCCTCGCCGCTGCCGCGTTCGCGCTTCGCCTGGGCCAGCCGCAGTCCGCGTCCCGTCAGCACGGCGTCCGCTCCGAACCGGGCGCGGGCGAGGTCGGACGCCCGCTCCGCCGCGCCGCGCTTTGCGGCCTTGGGGTCGAGCAAATCGGCAGCATCGCCGGTCGGGGCGCAGAGGGCGCTTATTCCTGCGCCGATGAGCCGGTAGTCGCCGCCCTTCGCTTCGGCTTCCAACAACGGTTCCAGCGCGTGGAACAGCGCATCCGCGAGCTGGACCGGCTGCGCCAAGGTGCGTCGCCGCGTGATCGACTTGAACCGGGCGGTCTTGAGCTTCAGCGTCACGACCGTTCCGGCCATGTCCTTGGCCTTGCTACGGTCGGCCGTCTTCATGCAGACTTGCCATAGCTTGTCCTTCAACGCTTCGAGATCGGAAATGTCCTCCGAGAAGGTCGTTTCCGCGCTGATCGACTTGCGTTCATGGACCGGGTTGACGCGGCGATGATCTTCCCCGCGAGACAGGCGGGCGAGGCGTAGCCCGTGATCGCCGAAGCGTTGCGCCAGCTTCTTATCGTCCCATTGGCGAACGTCCGCGATAGTCTTGAGCCCTGCCGCTTCCAATTTCGATGCAAAAGCCGGACCGATGCCGTAAATGAACCCTACGGGCTGCTTGGCCAGGAAAGCGGGCGCGTCCTCGCGTCCCAGAACGGCGAAACCGTTGGGCTTGTCGAGATCCGATGCCGTCTTGGCGAGGAACTTGTTGTAGGACAGTCCGACCGACACGGTGTGAGCAGGCACAGACTTGGATTAATTTGCATCACGACCTTCACGTGCTCGAGGATGACAA
>JBCCCX010000119.1:0-10165 GCA_039033275.1 Pseudomonadota bacterium
GGGGTCTGGTCTCGTGCTTCACCACAAGAGGAGGACGGGCGGGACAGATCGTCTTGTGGGCGGTCCCGACAGCAGACCCCGGCAATAAATGCCGGGGACGGGGTTTTGTTAGGAGCCGAGGGCGGCGGAGTATTGAAAGGGGGGTGGCAGCATATCGGAAGCCGGGGGCAGCGGAGTGTTGGGCGTCGGGGACGACAGCGTGAGTGGCGGAAGTCGGGGCGGAGTGCTGCCGGGGCCAGGGACCGAGCGCTAGAATGTTTGCCGAGATTGGGCTGACGACAGCCCGGCCTACTCCGCCGCGTGCGGCGCCTTTAGGTAACGGTCCGGGTTCCACGCTTTGGTGAAAGGCCGCGTCCGGCCGGATGCCTGCATGACCAGCAGGTGGTCGCGCGTCAGTTCGCGCGGGCAATCCACGCCGCAGGCATGGGCGATCATCTCGACCTCCTCGTTGAGCGTCTTGACATAGTTGCGCACGCGCACCGCCTTGTTGGATGGGTCGAGTCCGGCTTGCAGGCCCTTGTCGTGGGTCGTGATGCCGGTCGGGCAAGTGTTCTTGTCGCATTTCAGCGCCTGGATGCAGCCCAGCGCGAACATGAAGCCGCGCCCGTTGTTGACCATGTCCGCACCCACGCAGAAGGCCCAGGCCACATCGGCGCTGGTGATGAGCTTGCCGGACGCAATGATCTTGATGCGCTCGCGAAGCCCCGCCTCCTCCAGCATGTCGTGGAGCAGGGGCAGGCTGTCCTCGATCAGCATGCCCGTACTGTCGATCAGCGGCATGGGGGCGGCGCCCGTGCCACCGTCGCCGCTGTCCAGCGCGATATAGTCGGGCGCGGAGTCGCTGCCGCGCGCGAGGATGGCGTCGATCAACTCCTGGACCGGCTTGACCTGACCCATGCAGAACTTGATCCCGGTCGGACGGCCCGACACTTCGCGCACGCGGTGGATGAGGTCGAGCAATTCGTCCGGCGTACCGGCGTCCACGTGCCGGTTGGGCGACAGGGCGGACTGGCCTTCGGGGATGCCGCGGATCCCGGCGATCTCGGCATTGACCTTGGCGGCGGGCAGGATGCCGCCCTTGCCGGGCTTGGCGCCCTGGGACAGCTTGATCTCCAACATGACGATACTGGGGTTCTCGCAGACCTTCGCCAGCTTCTCCTCGTTCAGCGTGGCGTCGTCGTTGCGCGCGCCGAACTTGGCCGTGCCGAGCTGGAAGACCACGTCGCAGCCGCCTTCCAGATGGTAGGGCGACACGCCGCCTTCGCCCGTGTTGAGATAGCATCCGGCCATCTGCGCACCGTGGGAGAGCGCCTGTATGGCGGGCTTGGAGAGCGATCCGTAGCTCATGGCGCTGATGTTGAAGAAGCTGGTCGGGCGGTAGGGCCGTCGCGCGCCGGGGCCGATCACGAAGGGTGGCTTGATCCGGTCCTCCTCGTCCAGCTTGGGGAACAGGCCGTTGGCGAAGATGGGCATGCCGGGGTCGAACTTCTTGGTCGAACCGAACGGCACCACGTCCTTGCCGTGCTCGCACACATGCTTGACCCAGTCGCGCTCCGCCCGGTTGAAGGGCATCTCCTCGCGGTCCATGGCGAAGAAATATTGCCGGAAGAACTCGCCCAGCGTTTCGAACAGGTTCCGGAAGTGGCCGATGACTGGATAGTTGCGCCAGATCGTGTTGCGGGTCTGCGTCTTGTCATAGACGAACAGGGCCAGCGCGCCTAGCGCGAGCAGTCCGACCACGAAGAGAAATAGGGAGCCGAGCAGCTCCAGCCCGTACATGGCGATCTTGGCGAAAGCGTCCATGGATGCGCTATGCGCGCGGGAGGCGATAGAGGCAAGACGGGGGACTTGCCTGCGGTTGCGGCGATTGGAGGCGGGGACGGACGGCCAGAGCCGAAAACCGATATATGGTTTTTCGTCCCCGGCACGGGACGCGCTTGCGTGATCCCGGGGGTCTGGTCTCTTGCAAGTCCACAAGACGAGCCACACTGCCCGCCCTCGTCTTGTGAAGAAGCTCGACAGCAGACCCCAGCAATAAATGCCGGGGACGGCGTTTTCTGAAACCGTCCGCTCATTTCCGCGAACGCGGGAATCCAGTCCTTGCGCAAACCTTGGCGTGGGTGATCCAGTGGATCCCCGCGTTCGCAGAGATGAGCGGGATATGAAGAAGGTTTCTGATAGAAGGCCTTCTGCCAAAGTTGCGGTCGCGTGCATGTCGCTTACCTGGACGTGGGAACTGCCTGCCAAGGACACGCTTGCGCGGTCCCGGGCAGCAGACGACTTGTCTCCGCCCCATCGGGGGCAGAAACCACCGCGAAGCTGGTCCTGTCATCTGCCTTTCCATTCCGGCGCGCGCTTCTCCAGGAAGGCTCTCGGGCCCTCCTGCATGTCCTCTGTCCGGGCGACACGGGCGAAGGCGTGCTGACCTTCGGTCATCAGCTCCGCGTCTGTCGCGTCGAAGGCGCGGCGCGTCACGGACAGGCTTTCGCGCACGGCGATGGGGGCGTTGGCCGTGATCTGACGCGCGAGCGACCGGGCCTCGTCCATGACCCGGTCCAGCGGGACGATGCGGTTGACCAGACCATGCTGGTGCGCCGTCTTGGCGTCGATCGGATCCCCAGTGGCGACCATCTCCATGGCGATGGCTTGGGGCACGCGCCGGGCAAGACGATGCACGCCGCCCGCTGCCGCGACTAGACTGCGCTTGACTTCCGGCAGGCCGAATCGCGCGGCCTCGTCCGCCACGACCATGTCGGAAGCGAGCGCCAGCTCCATACCGCCCGCCAAAGCGCTGCCCTTCACGGCGGCGATCCACGGCTTGGTGCGCTTGGACGACGCATAGCCCGCAAAGCCGCCATCCTGGGTCGACAGTAGGTGGCCCTTGCCCTCGCTGATCGCCTTCAGGTCCGCGCCCGCGCAGAACGTCTTGTCGTTGGAGCTGGTCAGGATCGCGACCCAGACCGCGTCGTCTGCCTCGACGTCCTTGACGACCCAGTCCAGCGCTTCGGCGAGTTCCGGCGACACGGCGTTGCGCTTCTCGGGCCGGTTCAGCGTGACGATGGCGATATTGCCTTCGCGTTCGTACAGGACCAGGCTCCCGACGCCTTCCGGCCGGTCTGTCGTTTGGGTCATGTCTGCGCTCTCCTCATATTTCGCCCCGACTTACAGTCCGCGCAGGAAAGGGGGCAGGGCGCGACGGCATTGAGCATGTTCTTGATGGGACTGGATGTCCGGCCCGATGGTACGTCGCGTCGAAAAAAAATGGGAAGGCGTCAGACCGGAACGCGCGCTCCACGTCTATCCCGACGCCACCGGCGCGGCGGAGGCAAGCCGCTCGCGCGGCTGTCACTGGCAGATTTGGCGGCAAACGGCAGAATTACCTAGCTATGATCGCGCTCGTCCACAGGAATTCCTTGCGGAATGGCTGTCGGGGATAGGCGCTCGGCAACCTAGCATAGGGTTGCCACAGACCCTTTTTCGATAATTCGTTATTGAAAAACGATATGTATTCGCGTATCCAAGTCTTCGAGACTGGCGTGCCAGCCAGCAAGGGAGACGGATATGAATGATCGTGGACAGATCGATCTCGCGGCGGGAAGATCGCCCAAGGCAAAGCGCAAGCTGTTGCTGCACCGGCTCTTCGCGATCGGCCTGCCGATCCTCGTGATCGGCGGGGCGGTCGGTGCGACCGTAGCCATGAGTGCGCTGGCGCCCGAACCCGACGCGACGGAGGACCCCCTCAAGGCACTGCCCGTGCTCACGGCCAAAGCGACCACCGATACGGTACAGCTTACCGTTCGAACGCAAGGAGAGGTGCAGCCCCGCACAGAAATCGGACTTGTCGCGCAGGTTCCGGGCCGCATCCTCTACATGTCGCCCGACTTCATCGAAGGCGGGGCATTTTCGCGGGGCGATCTGCTGGTGCGTATCGACCCTGCCGAGTACCGGCTGCGCGTTACCCAAGCACAGGCCAACGTGTCCCAGGCCGAGACGGTGCTGGCCCGCGAACGCTCCGAAGCTGACCTGGCCCGCATGGATTGGGACGATCTGGGCTCCGGCGGCGAGGCGACGCCACTGACCTTGCGCCAACCGCAAATGGCGGAAGCCGCCGCGCTGCTGGAAGCCGCAAAGGCACAGCTGGCAGAAGCGTTGTTACAGCTTTCCCGCACTGAGATTCGTGCGCCCTTCGACGGCCGGGTGACGGAACGCCTGGTCGATGCGGGCGAGTTCGTGGCCATGAACGGGTCGCTCGGCCGGATTTACGCGACCGACATCATGGATGTCCGGCTTCCCCTGACGCAGAACGAACTCCGGCAGGCCGGGCTCTATCTCGGCTACGCGGCCGATATGGAAACGGGCATACCCGTGACGCTCTCCGCCCTCGCGGCGGGCGAACGGATGGAATGGACAGGCCGGATCACCCGCACCGACGCGCGCTTTGACAGCCAGTCCCGCGTGCTCCACGCCTATGTCGAAGTGCATGATCCGTTCGCTGGAGCCGGTGATGGCCGTCCGCCGCTCGCGCCGGGCCTGTTCGTGGATGCCGATATTGCAGGGCCGACGCTCGACGGCGTCGTGACCATGCCGCGTGCGGCGCTGCGCGGTCAGGCCGACGTCTATGTCGCGTCAGCGGACGGCACGCTGTCGATCCGGACGGTGGAGGTGCGGTCGTCCGACCGCGACCGCGTCGTTCTGAATGGCGGGCTGGCGCCGGGCGAAGACGTGATCGTCTCGCCGATACGCGGGGCGGTCACGGGCATGAAGATCGATATCGTGGAACCGACCTCAACGGGAGGAGCGTAAGATGGAACGCCTGATACGCTGGTGGGCCTCAAACCCGGTCGCCGCCAACCTGCTCATGCTGATCTGCATCATTGGCGGTCTCGTGAGCTTCTTCACTATCGAGCGTGAGCTCGAACCCTATGTGGAATTCCCCGGCGCCCAGACATCGGTGGCATGGCCCGGTGCCTCGCCTCAAGATGTCGAGGAACAGATCGTGGTGCGCATGGAGGAGGTCCTGTCCCGCATCGACGGGGTCGACCGGATGTGGGCGTTTGCCGGAGAGGGCGCCGGTTCCGTCACGGTCGTCGGCGAGAACAATGTGGACGAAGCCGTGCTCATGGCGGACGTGAAGCGTGCTGTCGACAGTATCAGCAACTTTCCGCCCGCGGCCGAACCGCCGCAGGTCAGCATATTCCGCAGCCAGAACGAGATGATCCGGCTGGCCGTGTCCGGCGACGAGACGGTGTCTGAGCGCGAGCTGAAACGGTTCGCGGAGAAAACCCGCCGCGATGTCGCGCTGCTTGGCTACGTTCCTAGTGTCGACCTGTTCGGCGTCCGGAATGAGGAAGTGTCCATCGAGGTCTCCGAAGACGCATTGCGTGAATATGGCCTGACTTTGGCGGACGTGGCCGATGCCGTTCGTGGCACATCCGTGAACACATCCGCCGGGCGGGTCCGCACGGCGGTGGGCGCGGTGCAGCTGCGCACGCGCAACCAGGCCGACACGCAGGCAGAGTTCGAGGACATCATCGTCCGGCAGGAGCCGGGCGGCGCGATCATACGGGTCCGCGATGTCGCGACGGTCATCGACGGCTTCGAGCAGGTCGACCTGCTGGCCACGGTCAATGGCAAGCGCACCGTGCTGGTCCAGATCATGAGCGGTCCGTCCATGGATATTCTGAAGATGTCGGAGAACGTGAACGCCTATGTCGAGGAGGTGTTGGACACGCTTCCGCCCGGCATCAGCATGACCATATGGAACGACGCGGCCGACGACTATTCGGGGCGCATCAACTCCATCGCCTCGAACTTCTTCATGGGTCTGGTGCTGGTTTTCTTCACCCTCATGCTCTTTCTGCGTCCCAAAATCGCGCTCTGGGTGTCGGCGGGCATCGCGACGGCCTTCCTGGGCGGTCTGGCGCTGCTACCTTTGTTCGACGTGTCGCTGAACATGATCTCCACCTTCGCCTTCCTGCTTGTGATCGGCGTCATCGTGGACGATGCGATCATCGTCGGCGAGGCCATTCATTTCAAGACGGAACAGGGCGAGACCGATCTGGATGCGTCGGTGAACGGCACGATGATGGTCGTCAAACCGGTCATCTTCGCGGTTCTGACGACGATGATCTTCTTTGCGCCCTGGATGTATCTTTCGGGCGGCACTAGCGAGTTCACGCGGGCTATCTCCCTAGTCGTGATCCTGGCGCTGCTCTTCTCGCTGATCGAATCGCTTTTGATCCTGCCGGCCCATCTGTCGCATCTGAAGCCGGTCGATCCGCAGAACCCGATCACCCGTTTCCAGCGCAAGTTCGCGGGCAGCCTGACCTTCGTGGCGGAACGGTTCTACCGTCCTTTCATCACAGCCGCGCTGCGTCGTCGCTACCTCACGGCGGCGGTGTTCATCGGAATCATGATCCTTTGCGTCGGTGTCGTCTCCAACGGTCTCGTCAAATCTGTCTTCTTCCCCCAGGGCGAGTCGGACCAAATCGACATCACGGTCGACCTTCCGGAAGGCACCCCTTATTCACGCACGCTGGAAGTGCTGGCGCAGATCCAGAAGGCCGAGAAGGAACTGGTCGAAGAGGTCGCCGCGACCGATGGCGAGCTGATCGAAAACTGGTACACGCGTTCGCGCGACAATCAGGTCCTGGCCCTCGTCAAGCTCGTGCCGCCGGAAACGCGCGCCCTGGAGATCAGCGAAGCGGCCGAGCGCCTGCGCGCCCTGATCGGCGACGTGCCGGACGCCGAGACCATCTCCGTGCGCTATGGCGACGGCAATAATGGCCCGGCACTGGAATATGTGCTGCATGCCGTGTCGTTCGACGACCTGAACGCCGCAGCCGCAGACCTGATGGCGCAGCTTCGCAGCTATGACGGCGTCTTCAACGTCGCCAACGATATGGAGAGCGCGGCCGAAGAGGTTCAGTTCGACCTCAAACCGGGAGCCGAGGCGCTGGGTGTGACCACGGCCGACGTATCCCGGCAGATCCGGCAGGGCTTCTTCGGCGAAGAGGTGCAGCGCCTGCCACGCGACGGCGAGGATGTGCGGGTCTATGTCCGCTATCCGAGTGCCGACCGGGAGTCGCTCGACTTCCTGAACGGCATCCGCATACGCACGGCCGACGGCCGCGAGCTACCCTTGGAGGCCGTCGCGGATCTGCGTTTCGAACCCGGCGTGAACCGGATCCTCCGCCGTGAGCGCCAGCGTGCGCTGATCGTCTCGGCCGAAGTCGCGGATGAGCGCGCCGACGAAATCCGCGAGGCTCTCAAAGAGGACTTCTTCGACGAATTCGAGCGCGCCCATCCGGACGTCACGCGCGGCAGCATCGGCCAGTCGCAACAGGAAGCCGAAATGCAGCAGGAGCTAATGCTCTTCTTCCTGATCGCAATCGGCATCGCCTACTTCCTGGTCGCCGTGTCATTCAAATCCTACTCGGAGCCGATTCTGATCCTGCTAGCGGCCATACCGTTCTGCTATTGCGGCATGATCATCGGGCATTTGACCATGGGCTACACCATGTCGCTGCTCAGCCTGCTGGGTATGTTTGCCGCCGCCGGGGTGGCCGTGAACGACAATCTCGTCCTGCTCGACTATGTCCACAGGCTCCGGGATCGCGGCATGGACGGGGCGCAGGCGCTGGTCGAGGCGGGCACGCGTCGCTTCCGCCCGATCCTGCTGACCTCGCTGACGACATTTGTCGGCCTGTTGCCGCTGCTGATGGAAAGGTCGTTGCAGGCGCAGTGGCTCATCCCGATCGGAATCAGCCTCGCTTTCGGCGTCTTCTTCGCCCTGTTCGTGACGCTGTTCTTCGTACCAGCGCTCTACGGTATCGGCGCGGATATCAGACGCTACGGCGCTTATCTGTTCAAGGGGCGCGAGATCGAGCCGTTTTCCGGCAAGCTCGACGGCGTACCACCTTCGGAGCGCGATCCCCGTAATGGAGGCGTCATCGTCCCGGCCGAGTAGCCTTCTCGGTCGTAGTGACGCGCCGCGCATCCAATCGGTGGCGCGGCGCGTTCGCCTGTCATGACCAAGGCCACGATACATGCGACCAAGCCCATGCCGCTGGACGATGTCGAGGCGGCCCTGTCGATCCTCAGCGACGCCATGCCGGGGGACTCGCGTGCAGCCAGAGGGCCGAAAAAGACCCGCAACCCGTTTCGGTCCTGCATTAGCTGCATGCTGTCCGCGCAGTCATTGGACCGCAACACGGCGGCCGCGACCCAGGCACTATTCGCGCTGGCCCGAACGCCGAAGGGAATGCTCGCCCTGTCCGACGCCCAGATCGCGCAGGCTATCAAACCGGCCGGTCTCTACAATATGAAGACGCGCAACATCCGCCGTTTTTGCGAACAGCTCCTGGAAGACTATGGCGGCGTCGTGCCGGCCGACCGCGACGAACTGATGAAGCTTCACGGGATCGGTCGCAAATGCGCGGATCTGGTCGCGCACTTCGTGTTCGGCCTGCCCCATATCGCGGTCGATACGCATATCCGGCGCGTGTGCCAACGCACCGGATTGGCGACGGGAAAGACGGAAGCGCAGGTGGCTCGCTCGCTCGACGCCCGCGCGCCGGACTGGGCCAAGCCGGAGGCGCATTTCTGGCTGCTGCAGTTCGGCAAGCGCATCTGCAAAAGCCGCATACCGCAATGCGGCGCGTGCCCGATCCGCCATCTCTGCCTCTATCCGGCGAAGACGGGATAGGCAGGCCGGATCGCTTTCGTTTCGTGCAGCCGCCTAGGTGCGACCGCTACGCCTGCGGCGAGGAAAGAGCGCGGAGGGCGCCCGCGGGACCCGGCCCGTCCAGCGACCGGCCAAGGTGGCTATTGGCGGTGGCAATTGCTGCCGCCGAAAACGGAAGATACCGCGGCACGACGCTGACGGTCCGAGCCGTCCTCTTTATCCAGTGGTGTGTCACCGGCCCGGGCTGGCCTCTGGATGGGTGCTACCCCAACCATCGGCGCGTCGCGATCTCCGGCTCAAAGGAAAGGATAGCGCGCCTATCCCGCCCTCCGCATGACCAGAGATGCGAAACAAGCATAGCGCGGGTGCAGAGGGCGCGGATATGATCATGTGTTTTGCGCGCAAGGGGTTGGAAAGGCCCGGCTTTCCGGGAGCATGAGCGCGGACGTGGCTCTTTCATTTCCCCTCTTGCCCGGGGGAGGAAGGAGAATGGGCGTTCCAAGGAATTGTCCCCGGCACTTGTTGCCGGGGCCTTTTTCGATGGGTCTCCCACGCGGCGCGGGACCACAAACGAGGGAGGCCCCGGCAACAAGTGCCGGGGACAACGAAAAACCGGAGCCGCGCGCCGGCCTGACAGACCCAACAAAAAAGCCCGCCGGGCGGCGGGCTTTCGATACTGTCATAACCGGGAAACGCCCTTACTGGATTGGCGACAGCAGCTCTGGTGCCGTCACGAGTTGGCGCACGCCGTGGCTTTCGACCTCGTTGAAGACATTGCCCATCTCCGCCCAGCGATGCAGCGAGTTGATGTCCACCTTGGCGCATTGCGGGCGCACGGACCAGGTGACCTGGGCGGGCGAGCAGACGGACTCATTATAGCTCGGTCCCGTCGTGGAGCCGCGGAAGGTGACCGGCGCGCCCGTATTGGCTGGGATCATCTTGGCCTGATCGAGACCGTTCACCTCGAAGCCGCGATAGCCCATCGTGGTGAAGTCCAGCGCGTTGGCATCGTTGACGACGAGGAAGGTCTGCGCTTCGACGCGCAGTAGCGGATCCGTGCAGCCTTCCGGCACGCACGCGCCCAGGCCTTCGCCCGGATCGGCGTCGCAGGTCGTGTGCACCCAGTGCACTTCGATCGTGTCACCCGGCTCGACCTTGCCGTAGGCACCCGGCGCCGGCATGAGTTCGGCATCGGTCAGGTCCGGTGTGCCGTTGCAGGCATAGCCGCCATAATCGCTATCATCCACGAAGATGGAGAAACCAGGCCCCTTATGCTCGGCATTGGTGTGGGTGTGGATGTTGCAGAGGTTCATCTCCGATGCCGGGGGGGCTTGCTCGAACATCACCGTGTTCAGCCCGTTCACAGCCGAAATGTCGCGCGGCGTCTGGGGTCCCATGGTAAGGCAGAGCGGGCCATCGTCCGTCATGGCGACCATCATGTCGTCATCGTCCGCCGTCGTTTCGTAGCTGGCGCAGGAC
>JBCCCX010000120.1:0-10162 GCA_039033275.1 Pseudomonadota bacterium
CGGCATCAATATCAGCCGCGCCGTCGTCCCGGCCCTCGGCGGGGCGATCATCGCAAGTCTGGGCCTTGCATGGCCATTTCTGTTGAACGCCGTCACCTTTCTCGCGGTCATCGGCGCCCTCATATGGTGGAAGCCGGCCGCTCCGGTGACCGGCACGCGGAGCCGGGAACGCATAGGCGGGGCGATGAAGCTCGGCTTGCGCCACGCCGCGCGCAATCCGGCGCTGAAAGCCACTCTTTTGCGCGCTTTCGCGTTCTTTGTCTTCGCGAGCGCCTACTGGGCTTTTCTGCCCCTGATCGTGCGTGAAGAAATCGCGGCCGGTCCCACCTTCTACGGCATCATGCTTGGATCGATCGGCGTCGGCGCTGTCGCGACGGCTGCCGTTCTGCCAAAATTGCGTGCGGCCATCGGAGATGAGTGGCTCAGCCGCGTCGGTTGCGGCGTGACGGCGGTGGGCCTGGGACTATTCGGACTGGCGACAACGCCGATGGTAGGGATCGCGGCGGCGCTCCTTTGCGGCTCGTCGTGGATCATGGTGATGACGGCGCTCAACGTATCGACCCAGACCGCGCTGCCCGACTGGGTGCGCGCCCGGGGGATCGCCGTGTTCCAGATGGTCTTCGCCGGTTCGATGGCGGGCGGCGCCTTCTTCTGGGGCGCGATCGCCGACGCCACCGATCTTCGAACGGCGTTGCTGGGCGCGGCGGCGGGCCTCGTCGTGGCGACTTTGCTGGTTGCGCGTTTCAAGCTCCAGCAAGGCGCCGACATCAACTACACGCCCGCCGGTCATTGGGCCGAACCGCAGCTTGTTGACGAACCGGACGACGACATCGGCCCGGTCCTGATCTCCGTCGAGTATCACGTCAAGGCGTCCCATCGCGCCCCATTTATCAAGACGGCCGCGAAGCTCGAAGCCTTCCGTCGACAGGATGGCGGCTATGACTGGGTCCTGCTCGAAGACATCGCCGAACCGGGCCGGATGGTCGAGAATTGGCGCGAGGACAGCTGGGCCGCGCATCTCAGAACCCATGACCGCGTCAGCGAAGCCGTGAAGTCCATACAACTCGAACTGGAGGAGATGCTCGATCACCGCTCCGAACGCCGGGTGACGCATTACCTTCCGCCCGACCCAAACCGCCCGGCGCGCGAGCTGGAAGAGGACGCTGATTTTGTGTGATCGAGCCTCATTGCCTGGCCCGGCGAATGGCAGACCGGCGTCACTCTATCGAACGCGCATCTCATCCAGAAAATTGTCATCGCCATAAGGAGCTAATTGCATGAGCGTCCCTCTCGCCAGAACCGAACTCAGGCCCTTCGATACGCTCGGCGCGGCCAACCATGGCTGGCTCGATGCCCACCATCATTTCTCCTTCGCGTCCTACCACGACCCCTCGCGCATGAATTGGGGGGCGATCCGGGTCTGGAACGACGATGTCATCCAGGCCAAGTCAGGCTTCCCCGCCCATCCGCATTCCGACATGGAGATCATCACCTATGTCCGGGACGGCGCGATCACGCATAAGGACAACCTCGGGAACGAAGGTCGCACCGAGGCCGGCGATGTCCAGGTGATGAGCGCGGGCACGGGGGTGACGCACTCCGAATACAACCTCGAGGACGTCGAGACCCGAATTTTCCAGATTTGGATCTTGCCGAGCGCGCGCGGCGGAGAGCCTTCCTGGAACGCGAAGCCGTTCCCGAAAGGTGACCGGGCGGGGCAGCTTCAACTCCTCGCCTCCGGAGACGCCGGCGAGGATGTCCTGCCCATCCGCGCCAACAGTCGTGTGTACGGGGCGACGCTGAACAAAGGCGACAGGATCATCCACAAAATCGGCGAAGGTAATCGCGCATATCTGGTTCCGGCCAAGGGGCGCCTGACGGTCAACGGCGTGGAGGTCGCAGCCCGTGACGGGCTCGCACTCTTCGAAGGGGCCGTCGAGATAAGCGCCGACGAAATCAGTGAGTTCGTTCTGGTCGAAACGGCCATGCTCGCTCACTGATTAGCCACTCCAGGCACAAGACGTTTGCGTAGCTTCACGCCTGTCAAATTCTGCCTGAACGACGGCCAAACGATTGATCGGCTAATTACGCCAGCCGAAAATGGACGAAAACTTGTATAGGCGACTACTGAGCGACTCTACGGCGTTCGTCCTTCCCCATGCCCGGTCGGGTCGTTCAACGACGCCGGCCGGCGTCAACAAATAGGACCTGCCATGAAGCTCAGATCTCAGACCGTCAAGACCCGCACTCAAATCTTCCGACGCAGAAGAGCCGCTACATTCCGATCGCTTTTACTTCTCGGATCGCTCTTTGGAGGGTCCAGCGCGGCGGCGTGCGGCGTAGACACGGATTGTGTGATCGGCGACAGAACCTATCGCGTCTTCTCACCGCCCGAAGCAGGTCGCGGTGCGATCATGTTTTTCCACGGCGTCGGCGGGACGGCCTCCCAATATGCGGACCGGCGAGACGTTCAGGCCTTGGCATCCGAGTTCAGAATCCATTTCGTGGCGACGCAATCGGCTGAGGACGAATGGAACATCCCAGGCGCACCGGCCGACTACCCCGTCGGTGCGACGAACGAGTTCGATTATGCCCAAGAGGTAGCAGCTGACATCAAGAAGCGGTTCGGCGTAGATCACGAAACACTGTTGATCGCCGGGTTCTCGTCCGGTGCGATGGTCGTCTCCACCCTGGCATGTGCGTCAGGGGAATCTGTTGCCGCGGGTTACGCGCCGATGTCCGGCACGATGTGGGCACCGCTCCCGTCGGCTTGCCCCGGCGGGCCGGTCAGCCTCATCCACTATCATGGGTTAGCGGATGGCACGGTCCCCATGGAGGGACGGACGGTCTACAACAGTCGTCAGGGTGACGTGCACGCAGCCCATGATCTCTTCGCTGCCACGAGCAACTACGGTCCAACCAAGAAACGCACGACCACAACACTCAATTGCGAAGCCAGGTCTGACTCTGCCGATAGGGTTCTCGAACTGTGTTTGTTCGAGGGCGGACATGTTTTTAATGCTGACCGGCTCCGGGATGCATGGTCAGCCATGAACTTACAGCGAGGCGATCGCGATGAATGAGATCATCACGAGGCGCGCTTAAAGTGACAGCCGTTGCTACGAATTCCTTCTACCTAGCGTGGCACACCCACCATTTTTAAAGCCCGCCCAGTTTTCCAGAATCCGGCGCGTAGTTCCGAATACGCCGCGTTTCGAGACGGTTACCATCTGCATCGAGATCGCAAGCTGCGCCACACGCTCAGCTCTTGCGTTCTTCCGACACGCACAGCCATCTCAATCGCAAGGAATGCCGCCATGACAAAAAGCTCCGAAGTACTCACGAAGGACAATTCTCAGATCATCTTTATCGATCACCAGCCGCAGATGGCCTTCGGTGTGCAGTCCATCGATCGCCAGACACTCAAGAACAACACCGTCATGTTGGCCAAGGCTGCGAATATCTTCGGCCTTCCGACAACGATCACGACGGTTGAGACGGATTCCTTTTCTGGCAACACCTATCCCGAGCTTCTCGCTGTATTTCCGGATAAAGATATTCTTGAGCGAACTTCGATGAACTCCTGGGACGACCAGAAGGTTCGCGATGCGCTCAAGGCCAATGGTCGTCGCAAGGTCATCGTCTCGGGACTTTGGACCGAAGTGTGCAACACGATGTTCGCGCTCTCCGCGATGGAAGACGAAGACTACGAAATCTACATGGTCTCCGACGCCTCGGGTGGCACATCCGTAGACGCGCATGAACGCGCCATGGAGCGCATGATCCAGGCCGGCGTTCGGCCGATGACGACCGTCCAGACGTTTCTGGAACTTCAGCGCGATTGGGCACGGCGCGATACCTACGATGCAGTCATGGCTCTCGTTCAGGAGCATGGTGGCGCCTACGGTATGGGCGTCGATTATGCCTACACCAAGGTTCACGGCGCTCCCCCGCGCGTGGCCGGCGGCAAACGGCTCGACCCCGTTCCGGCGACTACAGCGGTCGCTGCCGAGTAGCCCTGCCTACCAACCGTCCGGTCCGTAAGGACCGGACGGTTTCCTCGCAACACATAGACCGGAGGCCGAGTATGCCGACTTCCCGCCCAAACACCCCGAAGGGTCTCGCTGACGGCGATGTTCGCCGCCTACAGGAAAGGCTGTTTGACCGATGAAAACCGTCCTTGGACTTGGCCTCGCGCTTCTCATCGGCATCGCGTGCCGCCTTGCCGGCATCCCCCTACCTGCGCCGCCGGTTCTCATCGGGGCACTTCTCGTTCTGGCGATGACCCTCGGCTACACTCTGATGGATCGCTTCGCGAGTCACCGAAGCGCCTCCTCAAAACCGCTCTGTGGCGGCCCGACCGGGGAGACGTTGCGATGATGTCCGCCGTCATCGGGATCGTTCTCGGCTTTGCCATTGGCGGCGGGTGCAGATGGTTTGACTTGCCGCTTCCAGCCCCGCCGAAGATCGTCGGCGCCCTGCTGGTTGTCTTCATGACGATAGGGTTTCTTGGGACGAATTACATTCTCACTGGCCTGGGGACGTAACCCTCTCGTCCAGAAAATTACGGTCATCCGCCGCCCCGACAACCGCGCCTGGATAGTTCGTTCAGGGCAACGCCGGGGCGGCCGACTATTCGCGTACATTGGCCTGCTTTCCGGTTCGGAAAATCGGACCAACGACCAATCCGACTCCAGCGCAGAGCACGTGCGAAAATGACCCTCTACAGAGCCAACAAGATCCTCATCACATTCTTCGCGATCTTCGCGCCATCGGCGGTTGCGGCTGAGGAAAACTGCGCTGTCGGCTTTGAAAAGTTGCGCTATGACGATGAGACCGGCTGTTTCCGAAATGAACAAGGCCTTACCGGGCTCGACGCGCTAAAAGACATCGAACTTGCACCGGATGTCGTTCTGAGTATCGGCGGTGAACTGCGCGAGCGATACGAATACACCCGGAACCCCGTATTCGGGGGGGATCCCCAGGACGAGAACGGGGTTTGGCTTCAGCGTTTCACGCTTCACGGCGACTTGCAGATCGGCGAACACGTACGCCTCTTTGGTCAGCTCTTCAGCGCCATCGAAGAAGGGCGAGCAGGTGGGGCGAGCCCTGCGGATCGAAACGACCTCACCGTCCAGAACGCTTTCGTCGACTTTCGCGGACCCATCGCTGGCGGGGAGGCTAACCTGCGGCTCGGGCGGCAGGAGCTTCAGTTCGGATCGGGCAGGTTCGTGGATGTGCGCGAAGGACCGAATGTCAGACGGACGTTTGACGCGGTGCGGCCCTCAATCGAGATCGGCGATTGGAGGATCGATGGCCTTTGGGCGCGCCCACGCATCACGGAACCTGGCGTCTTCGACGACAGGCAAAACGACGATCAGGACCTATGGTCGCTTTACGCCGTCAAGAACGACGCGTTCATTCCCGGTGGAACGCTAGACCTCTATTACCTGGGCTTTCGAAATGACAACGCCTTGTTTGCGCAAGGCGTCGCGGACGAAGAAAGACATACGCTCGGCATACGGCATGCCGGAACGGCCGGACCCTGGGACTGGAACTGGGAAGCGGCCTATCAGTTCGGCTCCTTTGGCGATGGCGATATCAGCGCATGGACGCTCGCGACTGATACCGGCTACACGTTCGAACAAGCGCCATGGTCGCCGAGGATTGCGCTAAGCACGAATATCGCCAGTGGCGATAGCGACCCGGACGACAATGATCTTGGAACCTTCAACGCCATCTTTCCGCGCGGGAATTACTTCTCAGAAGCCGCAGTGCTGGGCCCCAGGAACTTCTACAACCTGCATGCTTTCCTTACCGTCAAACCAACGGACCGGCTCAGGCTCCAAACCGATTACAATCTGTTCTGGCGGCTTCAAAAAGAAGACGGCGTCTATGGTCCGGCCGGCAACCTCTTCGTGCCCGGAGGCGGTGACGACAGGTTCGTTGCCTCAGCCCTGTCCTTCACGGCCGAATATGCGCTGACCGAGCGAATTGCTCTTACCGGCATCTACACGAGGGTGTTCGCCGGTGACGTTATCGAAGCGACGTCGAATTCGGACGATATCGACTTCATCGAACTCACGTTCTCGTTTCACTTTTAGCATAGGGAGATCAAAATGATGCTTCGCCTCAAAATGAAGTGCAGACCCGTACGATGAAACTGGAAACTCACTCCTCTGAACGGCCCCCAATCACTTTGCTGAAACGAAAGGACGACTCGATGCGCCTCCATAGCCTTCTTTCGATCGGACTTCTCTCTGCGGCTCTGCCTTTTTCGGCAAGCGGCGAAGACGTACGCGATCCCGGGAAAACAGCACGCCAGGTTTCGACCCATGTGGGCGAGATGACCGCTCGCTTTGATCGCGAGACGATAGATGAGACCCTAAGGTTTGAGCCTTTCCAGCTCTTTGAGGAAATGTTCCTACGCGACGATGTGGTGTATATCATGCGCCACGGCCCGACAGACTGGTCAAAGCTCGATGCACCGAATGTTGCGCCCAACGACTGTGCCAGTCAGCGCGTCATGATCGAGAAGGGCATTCGCAAGATGCAGGATTTCGGCAGTCTTCTGGCCCATAACGATGTCGTTCCATCCCGCATCGTCGTGAGCCAATGGTGCCGCAATCAGCAAACGATCGCCGCGCTGCAAGAGGGATATGATCGTGTCGACCCGACGTTGTTGACCGACGTGCCCGTCCGAACCGACCCTGAGCTCAATCTGCTGCTCTCGCTCCAGGGGGCGAAGAACACCACCGATTTGCGCCAGATGGTGTCGGCTTGGGACGGGGACCCCGACCGTAAGGGCCCACTGCTGATTATCTCGCACTTCACCAATATCGAAGAGCTGACCCAATTCGGCACGTTCGAGGGCGAGATTCTGGTGCTCGATCCAAAGCGCGACAATCAGGTCCTGGGCACGGTGCGCTTGAGCTCGGCGGCGCCGGATGTCGGCCATTTCGCGAGCACGCTCGACTCACCGCTGCTCTATAAGAAGCAGGCGACAGACATGATTTCCCGCTACTATGCGGCGCTCAACGAGAGCGACAGTGGCGCGCTCGACGGAATCCTGACCGCTGATTGGGTTGATCGGACGGCCGACGGGGACGAAACGAACCAGGACACGGCCGGCTTCTTATCGGAGGTTTCGGAGTATCAGTCCGGTCTCGACGACGCCACTTTCACACCCACGAACCTATATGTTGCTGACGAGACAATTACCGTGATCGGGACAATAACCGGCACTCACACCGGTGAGCTCTTCGGTATTTCTCCCACCAACCGCGACGTTTCCTTCGGTGCTATCGCCGTTCATCGGCTTGTGGACGGTCGGATTGCCGAAAGCTGGCAGATGCCTGACAAGGCTGCCCTGATCGAGCAGATCAGCCAATAATCTGGCAACGGCTGATCCGGCAAGCGTCGGATCAGCAATCGAACCGCGTCACTTACATCGCCGTATGTACATAAGGCACCAGATGACGAAGAAAGGTCTGCCTCGGCCTTAACGGTGAGACCGTCCACAACGGCATCTGGATTGCAGACGTGGGTCGGCGGCAATCCCTGCGGAGGGCGGTCACACCGTTAAGGCCGCAGCGGCGTCTTCCAAACAGGCTCCGGCTCCTGGGTCCCCGTGCGCGCACCGAAACCCAGAATCGCTGTTGTTGTCAGAAGACCAAACGAAAGCCCCGTGGCATGAGGCATTCAGAGGACGATCACATGCAGGGAAGAGGATCCAGCGTAAGGAGTCCGTATATGCCCCGAATTCAAGTGATGCTGACGGCGCCTTCTATCGCATTTGGAACAGAAATCTCTCTGGTTCAATCGCGGCATATGCCAAATACGCAATCATTGCCGTCGGCGGCGCGACTGACGCTCGACATCCACATACCGACCCTAATCGGTGAACGGCCGTAGATGGCACTCGCATGTATTTCGTTTCCGACAGATTGGCTGATCGACAACGTCACGCTCGTTACCAAGCCCACAGTGTTCGTTGCGGTTCCGGCAGTTATGACCACTGCTGCCAAGATGACCCTTTCAAGTCTGAATTCCTCTGCGCGTGTAGGCGGCCACCCTCGACGAAGCACCCATCGACCATACCTCAATGGACACATGGGAAAGCTCCCGTGCTCCCGGGTGCCTCACCGCCGCACGTTCACAGAACAGGGAGATCCCGGCCGGTGTCACATGGTTCCTGCGATCGAATGCATCGCCAGAAGGGGTACAGCCGCATGACGAACGACATACAACCGCTGCACGCCTCATCCCGCGACGCCGCGACAGTGGGAGCGATCATCCAGCACCATGTAAGGCCCGCAAAGCGGGAGGCCCACGAGGCCTGGCTCGCGAGGATTGGCGAGGTCGCAAGCAAACGCGACGGTCACGTCACAACTGCGGTCACGCGTCCGCGGGTCGAGGGTATCGGGACGTATTCTGTCATTCTTCAATTCGACGACGCGGCCGCACTGGACGAATGGCTGAACTCCAAAAACCGCAGGAAGTGGATCGGCAAGGCCGGCGATCTCATCGAGAAGAAGAAAGTGGATCGCACGTCGGCGCTTGAAGACGTTATGCTGCCGAGCCGGCCTGGGGCACCACCGCGCTGGAAGACAACGATGCTGATCTTCTGCGGGATCTGCGTCCTGAACGCAATCCTCGCGCTGACAGGTGTGGCCGGTTGGATTGCGCAACTCCCGTGGATCGTCGGCCACACCCTCTTGTCGGGGATTCCCGTCGTATCGCTGGCCTGGGTCGTCATGCCTTTCCTAACACGCTGGGCTGCTGGTTGGCTTAACCCGACATGAGAGCCGCGCCTCCACCCGGAGATCGAACGTGTCATTCGATCATGGCTCCGATAGCGGTCATCCTGACGGGAGCGGTCTTCTGGGTTGGACGCGATGTCCTCGTGCCTCTCATCGTGGGTCTGCTATTGGCGGGTCTGATCTCGGCGGCGGCGCGCGGCATGGCGCGTCTGCCCGCGCTGCGGCGCTTGCCGGAAGGCGTCCGCATGGTCCTCGCCGCACTCGTCGGCATCGCCGTCGTCTCGCTGACCATCGGCGAACTAATCCTTAGCTTGCGAGCCGTCGCGACACAGATACCCGACTATGCGAGTACGATGACCGAAGCTCTTTCGGAACTCGCGGTGCGTCTCGGCATTTCGTTGCCCGTGAGCAGCACTGGCCTGGTCAGCGGGCTCGTGGATTGGCTCGATCCGGAGAGCTTCGTTCGTCCTGCCGCTTCTGCCGTCGTCGGCGCAACGGGATTTCTTATGCTCGTCCTGCTCTACGCGCTCTTCGTGCTCTTGGAGCGGGGCGCCTTCGAGAGCCGCCTTCAAAGTGCGACGACTGACCGGCGGGCCTTCACCGAAATCCGCGATCTGGCGACGCGCATCATGGTTTCTGGGGAGCAGTATGTTGGCCAGAAAACTTTCGTGAACGTCGTCTTGGGCGTCGCGTCTGCTGCGGTTCTCTGGGTAGGTGGTATCGAGCATGTGCTCTTATGGTCAGTCCTCATCGGCGTTCTGAACTATATCCCCTATATCGGTTCCGTCTTCGCGGTGGTCTTCCCCGTCGCCTACGGATTGGGCCAGACCGGAAGCTGGGAGACGACCCTGTTCGTCGGCGGGGGGCTGATAGCGGCGCAGCTCGTTACTGGGAGCTTGATGGAGCCCAAGCTCTTCTCCCAAGGCTCGAACCTTTCAACGACAGTGGTCCTCGTCTCCCTGGCAGCCTGGGCGGCGTTATGGGGCCTTTGGGGCGCGATCCTCGCGGTGCCACTGACGTCGGCGGGGGTGATGATCCTGGCGCAGACGGAATGGGGTCGCCCCTGGGCCATTCTCGTCTCGCGCACCGGTCACATCGAGCCCTCGTCTAGGATGCGATCAGACCCGACCGGAGATGCGTCGTGACGCCTCTGTTGGCCCTTCGCGTGGTGGACAGAGACTGGCTGCACGAATGGACGGACGAGGAAGAGCTGCGGATAGCGGGCGAGAGTCAAGCGGGTTCACAGCTAGTGGCGGTGATGGCTTGCAAGAACAAGACCTTTCCGCCGTCGCTGACGACGCAGCAACGGCTGTACCTCAAGGGCTGAGGTGCTCCCCGGAAATTGGACGCTGACGGAAGCTACGATCTGAGGTCATCTTGGTCTTCGAGAAGGAGACGGA
>JBCCCX010000121.1:0-10159 GCA_039033275.1 Pseudomonadota bacterium
CCGGACCAGCCCCCGTAAGACCAGCGCCAGCGTGCCGAGCAACGCCAGCCCGCGAAGCGGATCCCCGGCGACCTCCCACGTGCCGATCCAGGTCAAGGCCAAGAAGGCGCACAGCGCCAGGGCCGGCAAGGCCAGGACGGGTGCGTAGGCCTCCCAGAACAGGCGGAGGCGCGCCAGCACTGCCAACCGCCGCAACCGGGCGGGCAGGGGCGTCAGGGTTTTATCCGGAGGGGCGGACGGCACGCTCACCGCCTAGCCCAGCCGCGCGCGCCCTGTCGCATAAAATATCAGTTATAGGGACATGGCGACTGCCCGGGCGAAGGCCTTCGGTCTGATTGCGTAACACTCAACCTACTGTCCACGGCATCTATTGCCGGGGTCTGCTCTCGTCCGGGTTCACAAGAGGAAAAGCCTGGTTTGCATTCGTCTTGTGAAGGGACGTTAAGACCGGCGCCGCGATCCGCCTCTCGCCCCACCACGGACCCCGCGACGTCCTGTCGCCCCCGCTTCGACCGGCGGGTTGACCAGCGCGCCCAGCGCCTCCTCCAGGCTTTCGCGTGTCGGACGGGGGCCGGGTTCGTTGCGGGCGAGATAGTCGTCGATGGACTTGCGCATCGCCGCGACATGTTCCGGCGCATTGCCGCAACAGCCGCCGATGATGCGCACGCCCGCATCCGCAGCCAGCTGGGCATAGTCGTACATCAGCTCCGGTGTGCCCGAATAGACGGTTTCCTTGCCCATGACGTGCGGGATGCCGCAATTGGCCTTGCCGACCACGACCGCGTCCGGGTCGGCCGCCGTCATGTCCAGCGCCCCGAGCAGCAGGTCCGACGCGCCCACGCCGCAATTGGACCCGACCGCCAAAGGTTGTTCGGACAAATCCTTTGTGATGCCGTGAATGTCGCCGGGTGCGACCCCCATCATGGTCTTGCCAGCCGTGTCAAAGCTGGCGGTGAAGACATAGGGCACACCGCAATCGATGGCGGCTTGCGCGGCGGCCTGGATCTCCTCGGCCGCACTCATCGTCTCGATCCAGACCACGTCGGCTCCGCCGTCGCGCAGGCCCTCGATCTGGGTCTTGAACGCGGCGACGGCGCTGTCCATCGTCATCTCGCCCATCGGTTCGAACAGTTCGCCCGTCGGGCCGACCGACCCGGCGACGACGACGGGGTGATCCGCCGCCTCCGCCACGCGGCCCGCAATCTCCGCGCCCGCCTTGTTGATGGCGTAGGTGTCGTCTTGCGCGTCATGCAGCTTCAGGCGCGGCGCATTGGCCCCGAACGTATTGGTCAGGATGATGTCCGACCCGGCGTCCACGAACTGGCGGTGCAGCGTTTCCGGCTTGCCTGGCTCGGTCAGGTTCCAAATGTCCGGCGGAAAGCCCGGCTCCAGCCCCATATGCATGAAGTTGGTGCCGGTCGCGCCGTCGGCCAGCAGGAGCGGTTTCTGCTGCAGAAGGTCATATAAAGAAATTCGCATATGCGCCCCATGATGGGGGACGGGATAGATGTCAAAGGGGGATGTGAGGAGGCGTCTTGGCAAGACTTGCACCCCCCACCGCCTTCACTGCGTTCAGGCACCTCCCCCTGCTCGGGGGAGGGATAATGAAGGCGATACGCGATCCCTTCCCCGAGCAGGGGACGGTGGGCTCGCCGCAGGCGAGGTCGGAAGGGGGTGAGAGGCTGGCCCAAACCTCTCCGCCTCAATCCGTCGGCACGTCCGGCAGGTCGAGATCAGCCGGCTTGATGACGTCTTCGCCCAGGAAGGCCAGATAGCGGCTGACCTCGTGCCCCCGGGCTTCCAGCGCATCCTGCAAGGACCCCTCGCCCAGCAGGTGCGACACGCCGACCACGGCCATGCCCGTGCCGGAGCCGTCCATGAACGCGTCGAGCCGTTCCGCCCAGGCCGCATTGCGGTCCGTCAGCACGGCATCGACATAGCCGTCCGGCGCATCGGCCAGAGGCGCGACCAGCGCGGCCTCCAGCGCATCGACGTCGCCCGCCGCCCAATCGGCCGCCACCTCAGCCAACCTGTCGCCCGTGCCGTCGAACCGTTCCATCGTGTCTGTGAGCACGTCCATCTGGACCGCCAGGGGCAGGTCGGCGGCCTGGTCGACCTGCGCTTCGGCCGTTTCCAGGAAGACGACATTCTTGCCGGACCGCCGCGCGCGCGACTTCAGCGCCTCGTCCGCCGACAGGTCGGCCGACAGGCCCGCCGCGCCGGCGGCCGCGAGCGTCAGATACTCGCTCGCCAGCCAGGGCTGCATGGAATCGAGCGCGGCCAGTTCCAGCCCGCCATTATTGGCGACCGCCTCCAGCAGTTTGCTCTGGTAGCCGTCGAGGAATTCGGTCAGGCGGCGTCCGTCGCGGCGCAGGCCGCGCTGGGTCGCCAGCGCCTGCGCGCGCAAGCCCGCGGGTCCCGAATGGTCGGCCTCGAAAAAGACGGTGCCGGCCTCGGCGAAGGCGTCGCGCATATCGTCCCGCTGCCAGTCCAGACTGTCCGGCAGCAGATGGACCGTGCCGTAGAGGTAGAGCGTGCTGTCCACGTCCTGCAGCCGCCAGATCGGCGGGCCGTCGTTCCGCGCGCGGGCTTCCTGCACTTTGGCGATGGCGCCGTCCGTGACGGGTACGCGTTCGCAGGCGGACAGGAGCGTGGCCGAGATCAGGCAGGCAAGCGCGGGGCGGATCATGGCCCGAGGACCTAGGGGCATGCCGGGCCGCATGCAACGCGGCACCTGATATGCGGCGCGCTTCAGGCGAAATGTTTGGACAGGCGCAGCCCCTGCGCCTGGTAGGAGCTGCCGTTCGCGCCGTAGAGGTCGCGCGGGACCTCCGCCAAAGGCTCGAACACCAGATGCGCCACGGGCTGGCCGTGGGACAGCAGGAAGGGCACGTCCCGGCCGCGCACTTCCAGCACCGCCCGGCTGCCCGCGCCGCCTGCCGCCGCCACGCCGAAGCCCGGATCGAAGAAGCCGGCATAGTGGGCGCGGAACTCGCCGATCTCTGTGTCGATGGGCGCCATCTCGGCCGCCTGGTCCACCGGGATTTCCACCGCTTCGCGGCTGGCGAGGATGTAGAATTCCTCGGGCTCCAGGATCAGCCCGCCACACTGGCCGGAGACGGATGTGAGGCGCACCGGCTCCCAATAGTCGAGCGCGGCATGTGTTCCGATTCCGCGCAGGTCCACCAGCCCGGAATGGCGGCGCGCGCGGTAGCCGACGATTTCCCCCCGGCCGACACTGTCCGGAGACAGGTCCAGCGACACCGTCTGGCGGCGCACCGGTTTGGCTGCGCCCCGGCGGAACCGCATCTGGGACAGTCGGTCGTTTGTCCGGACCAGAACGGGGAAGGTGCGCGGCGCGACCTCCAGCCAAAGGTGCCCGGAATAGCCCGCAGGCAGCGCGTCGAACCGGTCCGACGCCTCGCCGATTACCCGCGCGAACACGTCCAGCCGCCCGGTCGAGCTCTTCGGATTGGCGAGCGCCGCAATGTCTTGGGGCAGGTCCAGTCTCTCGCGCAGCTCGACCAGGTAGATGCAGCCCGTCTCCAGCACCGCGCCGACGTCGAGATCGATCTCGTGCAGGCACAGCGCGTCGATGCCGTCTGCCACGCGCCCACCCTCCCCAGGCAGGAAAGAGGCGCGCATGCGAAAGGCGCGTCGGCCGAGCGTGAGGTCGAGCGAGGCAGGCTGCAGGGTGGGCGGCAGTCTATCGGCCGTCTCGGCGCCCGTCTGGTCACCCGGCTGGCCGCTCGTCCGAGCATGGCCGGTCGTCACATGGCCGGCTTCCATCAGCGCGGCGATCTGCTGCGAGGGCAGGATCATAAGGTCCGCCTAGGCGGCAGACGCTTCGTTCTCAAGGGCATGACCCCGTCCAGGCGTGGATGAAAGGGGGTTTCCGGGCCGCCATTCGCCCGAGGCGCGACCACTGCGGAAAATTGCGCAGCGCCGCGTGAAGTGGGTTGTCAGAGCGTAATCATCGTGAAAACTTGTCGCAGTCCGGTGGGAGGGGCGGCGCGCGTGCGCAGGCTCCCGGTCTGCCGGAGCGCGAAGAGGGGTCGTGATGGACAAGCCGACGGAACAGGACGCACCGGACGCCTCGGCCCCGCCTGCAGGTCTTCCCAACCTGTTCGAGCAGCGCACGCGCGACGTGATCGTGCGCGTGGAGCCCGAATATCTCGCCGAGCAGAGCAGCCCGTCAGACGGGCGCTTCATCTGGGCCTACACGGTGGAGATCGACAATCAGTCAACTGATGATCTGCGCGTGACGGGCCGCTATTGGCACATCGCCGACAGTCGCGGCCAGGTGCAGGAAGTGCGCGGATCGGGCGTCGTCGGCGAAAAGCCCGTCGTGCGCGCGGGCGAGCAGTTCCGCTACACGTCCGGCGCGCCGCTCTCCGCGCCGTCCGGCATGATGAGCGGCTCCTACCGCGTGGAGCCGGAAGACGGCGATGCCTACGACATCGACATTCCCGTCTTCGTGCTGGACAGCCCCTTCGAAGGGACGATGTTCAACTAAAGGGTTCGTTGAGCCCGGAGGGCTTTCGATACGTTTAAGACCTTCGCTCGCCAAAGATCACCGTTCCCGGCATTTATTGAGCCTGCACCCGACTTGATCGGGTGGGGTCTGCTGTCGGGCGGCTTCGCGAGCAGAGATCGTCAGCCCGTCATCCTCTTGTGAGCCTTTCCTCAACCAGATCCCGGCAATAAATGCCGGGGACGTGTAACACTGCGATCGCAAGGCTGGGTCGCGACCGACGTGCCTGTCCCCTTCGCCCCCTGCAAGCCTTCCCTTCCTTCGCCCGCCGGACTCGCCTATATCGCGCTGACCATGTCCACGACACTCCTTGACAAGACCGCTGCAACGCCGCTGGCCGGACGGTTGCCGGACGGCCGCGTGCGCCTGCCCGGCCTGTCGCGCGCCCAGATCGCCGACCACCTGCGCGACATGGGCGTGGAGCCGAAGAAGGTGCGCATGCGCGCGGGCCAGATCTTCAATTGGGTCTACCATTGGGGCGTGACGGATTTCGGCGCGATGACCAACATCGCCAAGGGTTTCCGCGCACAATTGGAAGACCATTTCACGCTGGCGCGGCCCGAGATCGTCGAGCGGCAAGTGTCCAAGGACGGCACGCGCAAATATCTCATCCGCATGGCGCCGGGCATCGAAGTGGAAAGCGTCTTCATCCCGGACGTGTCGCGCAGCGGGGCCTTGTGTGTCTCCAGCCAGGTCGGCTGCACGCTGACCTGCACCTTCTGCCACACCGGCACGCAGAGGCTGGTGCGCAACCTCACACCCGCCGAGATCGTGCTGCAGGTCATGGTCTGCCGGGACGATCTGGGGGAATGGCCGGCACCCAAGAGGCGCGGAGAGAGCGAAGCGACGGACTGGGAACATGGAGACGATCGGAAGCTCGTCAACATCGTCTTCATGGGCATGGGCGAGCCGCTCTACAACACCGACAATGTCATCGAAGCCATCGACACGATCAGCGACGACCAGGGGCTGAGCATCGGGCGGCGGCGCATCACCGTCTCGACCAGCGGCGTCGTACCCGACATCGGGCGCATCGGCGCGGAAGCCAACGCGATGCTGGCCATCAGCCTGCACGCGGCTGACGACGAAACCCGCACCCAGATCATGCCGATCAACAAGGCCTACCCGCTGGACGAACTCCTGCAGGCCTGCCGCGACTATCCGGGGCTCTCCAACGCCCGCCGGATCACGTTCGAATATGTCATGCTCCGGGGCGTGAACGACACGCCGCAACATGCGCGCAACCTCATTACCAAGCTGCAGGGCATCCCAGCCAAGGTGAACCTGATCCCGTTCAACCCGTGGCCCGGCAGCCCTTATGAGTGCTCCGACATGCCCGTCATCGAGGACTTCGCCCGCCGCCTGAAGAAGGCCGGACTCGCCGCCCCGATCCGCAAGACGCGCGGCGAGGACATCATGGCCGCCTGCGGGCAGCTCAAGAGCGAGAGCGAGAAAGCCCGCGCGAGCGAACGGCGCAAGGCCCAGAAAGCCGCTTCCTAACCGTCCCGGCTGACCCGCCGCACGCTCGACACGATGGCGGCGTGTTCGCGGCGCTCCGTGTCCGACGGCTGGAGGCGGTCGCCCGACTGGCTCCGCAAGGTCAGGACCAGCATCAGCCCGTTGATCGTGAAAGCCCAATCGGTCTGGCTCCGGTCGCTGTCATAGCCGCCAATGCGAAGACCCGGCACATCGTTGACGGTCATATGTTCCGCAGGCTCCGCGCGGTCGTAGCCATCGCGGCTCAGATCCTGCAGGCCGCGGACCGGATCGAGGGCGGCGATCAGGACGAAACGCCCCAGATCGATCCGCCAATGCGTGCCCGCCCGCATGTTGGAGAATAGCGGGCTGGGTGATGACACGTCCGCGTCGATGCGCGCGGAGTCCGGCACATCGATATCGAACCAGGCGAGTTCCAGCGTGTACATCCGCTCAGAACTCCGAAATCCGCAGCATGACGTTCAACACGATCTTCAGGATCGCTCCGCCGACCAGTGCGCCGACGAGCGTAAGGGTCCAGAGCCCCGCTCCCGATAGGCCGTAAACACGCAGCACGAAATAGGACACGACCCCGGCCAAGGCGATGCAGGCCAGGGTGGTGAGGAGGGAGAAGCCTCGGCCCACGAGACCGAGGGCGCGTTCCGCTTTGTCCATATTCATGCGCCCATCCCTATCCCGGATGGATTACCGGCGCGTTGATGCGGCTTCACCCGGCCGTCTCTTCCGTGTTGAGCAGGCCGCGGGCGCGTTCGCGCAAGGCGTCCGGGTCGTCGAAGACAGCCAGCAAGCGCAGCATGCGCTCGCGCGTTTCGGCCTGCGTGGCGCCGCGCGGCTCGGCTCTCTCGATGCGTTGCAGCAGGTCGCGGGCGCGGGGCCGCAGCGCCGGATCGTCCAGGACGATCAGGGAAAAGGCGTAGTTGCCCAGCACGACGATGTCGTCGGGCCGGGCCGCGACGGCCCGGTCATAGGCGGCCATGCCGTCTTCCAGCGACGCGCCGAAGCGCCCGTCCCCGGCCGCGCGCACAATGCCCAGATGCCACGCGCCGCGCAGCGCGTCAGCCCGCGGATCGTCCGGCGCGGCGGCCGCAAAGGCGTCGATCGCTGCCTCCGTCCGGCCGATCAGCCCCTTGGCCAGCACGGCGAAGGCGCTGCTGCTGCGCGTTCGGAACCCCGTATGCAGGGCGCGCTGGAAGAGCGCTTCCGCATTGCCCGGATCGCGCGACAGCGCGTCTTCCGCCAGGGCGACCGCGTCCCGGGCATGGTCGTTCGGATCGTCCACGCGCATCAGCATGATCTCCGCGGCCATGGCTTCGCCCGCCACGAGCAGCCCGTCCATCGTATCTTCCGACAGGGCCTGCGTCCGCGCGGCCTCGTACCGGCCCTCATCCAGCAGCGCCCGCGCCGTATCCGACGACGCATGGGCCGGAAGCGCGAGACCGCAGAGGAGAAGGGCGAGAACGGGTTTCATGAGGACCAGCATAGCATGGTTAGAAACCGGGGCGGATCAAATCGAGCTTGGTTCCTATCACATCTTCGTCCCCGGCATTTATTGCCGGGGTCTGTCATCCTCTGTCATCACAAGTCGCGTCTTGTGAGCAAGCCCTCGACCAGACCCCGGCAATAAATGCCGGGGACGATGAGACTTCGATCCTTTTATCGCACCTCACCCCAGCCGCGCCTCGATCATGTCCGCCGTTTCTTCGGGTCCGTAGATGGCGACGAAGGAGCCGAAGCGCGGGCCTTGGGATTGTCCCATCGTGACTTCGTAGATGGCGGTGAACCAGTCGCGCAGGTTTTCGAACGCATGATCCTTGCCCACCGTGAAGGTCAGGGTCTGCAAGGCTTCGGCATCTTGAGGGTTGACCTCCGGCGGAACGGTCTCTTCAGGGAATCCTTGGAAGAAACCGATGGTTCCAATCTCAGACTTATCTTTGTTAGTTGTAATTGTGACGCGCTGAGCCTTGGTTCTATCCCTTAGTTGCTTTGCAAGATCTTTTAGTGCGGCGCGTTCGGTGTCCGTCGGTTCGCGGTAGGACTTCTCCGGTGCTACGAAGTCGCGGTAGTAGCGCACGGCGTAGTCGCACAGTCGGTCCAGCTCCGGGTTCGCTTCCGGCGAGGCGTCTGGCGCGTAGCGCGTGATGAACCCCCAGAGAATGTCCTTGGAGGAGGCGTTGGCCGCGCTGACCAGGTTGAGCAGCAGCTGGAACGACAGAGGCGGCACATAGGCGGGCGGGTCGCCCGCATGGATGTGCCAGACCGGATTGTTCACGCGCGCCTTTTCGTCCTGGTCCGGATAGGCGGCGAGGTGCTGGTAATATTCGTCCACCATCTTGGGAATGACGTCGAAATAGAGGCGCTTGGCCTGGCGCGGGCGCAGGAACTGGAAGAGCGACAGCGACTCGGCCGGGGCGTAGGCCAGCCAGTCCTCCACCGAGATGCCGTTGCCCTTGCTCTTGGAAATCTTCTCGCCCGCCTGGTCGAGGAACAGCTCGTACACATATTGGACGGGCGGTTCGCCGCCCAGTATCTTGCAAATCTTGGAATAGATCGGCGCATTGTCCTGATGGTCCTTGCCGAACATCTCGAAGTCCACGCCCAGCGCCGCCCAGCGCATGCCGAAGTCCGGCTTCCATTGCAGCTTGGCGTTCCCGCCCGTCACGGACAGCGTGACTTCGGTGCCGTCCTCGTCGTCGAAGGTGACGGTTCCGGCGTTCGCGTCGACGGCCTTCATCGGCACGTAGAGCACCCGGCCCGTGGACGGGCTGATGGGCAGGATGGGCGAATAGGTGGCGCGCCTTTCCTCGCCCAGCGTCGGCAGCATGACGTCCATGATGGCATCATATTGCTCCAGCGTCTTGAGCAACCACGGATCATAAGCCCCGCTCTGGTAGAGCTCGGTTGCGCTGCGGAATTCATAGTCGAAGCCGAACCCGTCCAGGAACGCCTTCAGCCGGTCGTTCATGTGCGCGCCGAAGCTTGCATGCGTGCCGAACGGGTCGGGCACGGCCGTCAGCGGCTGTTGCAGAAACGGCTCCAGCGCTTGCGGGTTGGGGACAGTGCCCGGAATCTTGCGCATCCCGTCCATGTCGTCGGACACGCATAATATGGTCGTGGGAATCTTTCCGCCCGTCATCGCCTCGAAGGCGTGGCGGACCATGCTGGTGCGCACCACTTCGCCGAAGGTCCCGATATGCGGCAGGCCACTGGGGCCGTAGCCGGTCTCGAAGACGACCGGGCCGGTGCGTTTCATGCCGCGCTTGCCCTGAATGAAGAGCCGCTTGAGGATGTTCCGCGCCTCCTCCACGGGCCAGGCCTTGGACTTGGCGAAGGCCGGGTCCAGATCCTTGAGGTCGATATTGTCCGGGTCGATCATGGGCGGGCGCTTACTGGGTGGCGCGGCCGATGTATAGGCGAACGCCCACGTCCGGCCGGGCATCGGGTCCGCGGCAAAGGTCTCGCGTGGCTGTGTGCCGAAAGGCGGCACGACGCGCGGGCTTCCACCCGGCGACGGATGGAAAAAGGAATTGACCGTTTTACGCTCAGGCGGAAAGCCCGCGCGCCCGGTCGGCACGCCCGCGCCCAGCGCCGTGTCTGCCGGCGGCCCCGTGGGCCCACGCCGGGAGGGACGAGACGCGCAGGCGACGCTTGCGACGCCGCCTTCGCCTGCCCCTGGCCCATGAGGGGTGCACCACACGGATTAAGGTGCGAAGGCGATGCCCCCGCTCCTCATCCGTCCGGCTCACTGCGCACTGCAGGGCCATCATCGGTCGCTCCGCGCGGGCGGGGCGGCCGGGCGCAGCATCACCTCGCCCACCGCCCGGCCCACCGAGCATCCCCTGCCACGAGGCCGATGCAGCCCCTCGTGCCAACAGGAAACAGGAGGGACTATGGGGGATAAGGGGAGAGGGGGGATGGGATTGTCGGAGTTTCCGCGCAGTGGCAGCAAAGACAAGGGGTTAGGCCCTTCTCATAATGCGGATTGGCGCGGATGGATCGGGAGGCGGCGCTGTATAGCCATGATTTCCTCCCCCTTCAGGGGGAGGTGGCCCGCAGGGTCGGAGGGGGCTGTCGCCGCATAGCGATCGCCTCTACCGAAACCGGGCCCCCCCCCCCGCAAAGCCCGGCCCC
>JBCCCX010000122.1:0-10103 GCA_039033275.1 Pseudomonadota bacterium
AAACTGTGTCAGACAGGCGGTGTCCGTTGCAGCTGTTGAGCAACCACGGGGTCGCTTCCGGCGTCGGCCTCTGGCGCGGCACTCGATCCCAGCGAGAACAGAATCCAGATCAAGGCAGCGAGAGCAAGAAGCCCTAGCAGCCCGGCCCAAACCGGCATGGAAGCCGGCGCGGCGTAATCGGGTCTGTATTCGACGGGAATGTCGGCCACATTCGTCTCCTTTCGGTGAAACCGGAAATCCTGGCACGGACAACCGGTCTGATGGCTGAACCGGCGAGCGCCGAATGGGAATGCCGTTGCCCGCAGGTTCATCTAAACTATGTGCGGGAGTCGGCTTTGTTCCAATATGATGCGTCGGTACGGGCCTTATTGCGCAGCCCCACTATAAAGAGGGTGCCAGGACGGATCTGGTACGCCGAAGATAGGCGGTCTTGCGACGCTTAGACCGCTTTCGCGAAATATCTCTGCCGTTCAGGCCGCAAGGGCTTGGTCTTCGCCTTCGGGTCGCTGCGGTGCCGTGATGGCGGTGGGATGCGCAACCGAACCCAGCGCGGCGTAACGGTTCATCTGGGTCCTGTGATCGGGCAATGCGGTGTAGGCATGGGCCTGATCAAAGCCGATCTCGCGCCGGAAGAAGGCTTCTCGGATTGTCGGGGCGAGCCGGGACAGGCTGACCAGGTCGCGCACGCACTGGCGGGAAATGCGGAAAGCCTGGCCGATCTCTTTCGTGTCGCAGCCGGCGCGGTGGCAGGCGATGACGGCGTCGAACAGATCGCGGTTGGCGACGAAGCGCGGTGCGTGCCGCTCCGCCGGTGCCGCTTCCGCAACAAGCCGATAGGGGATGCGGGCGAGAGAGCGCGGAAGCGTGCCGCCGAAAGCCATGCGCCGGATAGCGGCCAGGCGCTTGCGTCCGTCAACGACGACGAGCCGTCCGGCCCGGCGAACGGCCACGATGGGTGAAAGCAGGCCGAAACGGGCGATGCTGGCCTCGATCGCCCGCACATCATCCAGGAGGGAGCCGGACAGGATGCGGCCGTGCATCAGCTGGAACTTTTCCACAGGTGCGTGGCGGGGTATGTTGAGCGTAGCTGTACGCGGCATTGCGGATCTCCAACCGTCATGGTTAACAAATCCACTACGTACGTAATTGTGGCGGAGTTCCGGCTAGGCCGTTAAAAAAGCACAATAGTTCTTAACGGCGTGTTAACCATTTCGTTCCCGCGAACGCTTATCGAAGCGTCGAATCGGCGGCAGCGACCGGGTCGACCGGAGATCCAGTTCGCCCGCTTTTCCACATATCTATACCGGACGGCGCGCGGCGACCGTGACGTAGTTGATCGACGTGTCGTCGCCGAGCCGCCACGTCTCCGTGAGCGGGTTCAAGCTCATCCCGACGACCTGTTCCACCTCCATGCCAGCAGCGTCGAGATAGCGCCGCAACTCGGCCGGTTTGACCAGCTTCTCATATTGGTGGGTGCCGCGCGGCAGCCAGCGCAATATATATTCCGCACCGACGATGGCGAAGGCGAAGGCTTTAAGCGTCCGGTTGATGGTGGAGCAGAGCATGAGGCCGCCAGGATGACCGCCCGACGGCATTATTGCCATGCGGGCGCAGTCGGCAATGAAATCGCGCGGATTGGCAACGTGCTCGATCACTTCCATGTTCAGTACCACGTCGAACGGGGCCTCGCCCGCTTCGACCACCTGCTCGATCGTGCCGTGACGATAGTCGACCACAAGGCCGACCTGTTCGGCATGGGTCTTGGCAGTCTTCACATTGCGCTCCAGCGCGTCCACGCCCGTGACGATTGCGCCCAGCCGGACCATGGGTTCGCACAGCAGTCCGCCTCCGCACCCTATGTCGAGCAGGCGCAGACCCTCCAACGGTCGCTCCGCATCCGGATCGCGACCATAATGGTCGCATACGGCCTGCTTGATGAGGTCGATGCGAGCGCCGTTCATAACATGGAGCGGCCGGAACATGCCGTCCGGGTTCCACCAATCATGTGCCATGCGCGAGAAGCTTTCCATCTCGCGCGGATCGACGGAAACGGATGTCAGCTGTTCGGGGGCGGAAGCGTCGTCATGGGCCATGCCCCTTCATACGCCCTACAGCGCAATCCGGAACCACCTGCGTGAGCTTTCCGTTGATCTGGTTCAACATCAACAAGGAGACGACCATGGAAAGCGAACACGTCAAGGCCGGTGCCAACGACATCAAGGGCAACGTCAAGGAAGCGGTCGGCAAGGCTACGGGCGACAAGAGTTTGGAAGCCGAAGGTAAGGGCGACCAGCTCAAGGCCAAGGGCCAGGACTTTATCGGTGACGTCAAAGACGCGCTGGAATAGTCCGGCCCCGAAGAAGACCGATCAGGACCGGGCCGCGCGCCCGGTCTTTTCATGTCGGACCCGTCAGGTCCGGGACAGCCCCAACAAGGCAACGATGCGGTCGCCTAGCCGAACCAAGCGGGTCAGCGTCTTGACGGGCAGGGACTGCATCTGGCCATACCAGCGGTCCATGTCCGCCGTGAAGGCGTGCATCTCGCGCAGGCGTCGGCGCTGCTCGTCTGTGACGCGCGGATCGCCTTCCGCATCCGATAGGCAGTGCGACAGCGTGCGCAGGGCTGGGTCGATCTCGCGCGCCTTGCGCACGGCGGCGATGCGCCGCGCCAGCTCCCAGACATCCGTTTCCGCGGCAAAGTAGTCACGACGGTCGCCCGCGACGGGAACCCGCCGGACGATGTCGAACCCGATGAGTTCCTTCAAGCTGGTCGATACATTGCTGCGCGCGATCCCCAGAACCTCGCTGATCGTCTCGGCGGGCAGGGCGCGCTCGCTAATGTATAGAAGCGCGTGGATCTGCGCGATGGACCGGTTCACGCCCCATTGCTGACCCATGTCGCCCCAGTGAAGAACGAAGCTCCGAACCGCATCGGGCATGATTTCAAGTGTTTCAGCCATTTCTGTCATAACAGAAATATATGTGCGCGGATCCGTGCCCGCAATAGCTTCGCGTCGAGGCCCACACGCTTCACTTTTATCAAACTTGCTCCGTGCGCAGGAAACGCGAGGGCGGATGAGGGTTTTGAGTGACAAATACGCGCAGGGTGAATACAACCTAGATCAAACTACACGAGGCGGGCGACTCGCAGGGTCGCCCCTCCGTGGCTCGCCAGACAGCGGAGGAGCCGTGCCACTATCAGGGAATAATAGGACGCCGGACGCAGATGCGCAGGCGCGAAGACCCACGATAGGCACGAATCTGCTCGCCGCCGCGGAGGTCGATGCGGAGAGCGCCCAGCCCGCCACCCAGCCCATGTCTCCGGCCGTTCCGAAGCGTGCCGCCCCTCAGACCCAGGCGTCTCTGTCCGCGTCGAAACGCGATGCTTTCTGGCTGGCAGCCATCACGAAAGAGCGCGACGCCAAAGCCTTGTCCGCCCTGTTCGACGTCTATTCGCCCAAGCTCAAGGGCTGGCTCATGGCGCGCGGGGCAGGTGGGGCGACGGCCGAAGACGTCGTTCAGGACGTCATGCTCAAGGTTTGGACTGGTGCCCATATGTTTGATCCGGCCAAGGCGTCGTTCGCGACATGGGTCTACCGGATGACGCGCAATCGCTGGATCGACCACCAGCGCAAGCACGGCCGGATGGATGTGCGCGATCCCGAACTGATGAAGACGATCGCCGACGACGAAGTGCCCAGCGCCGAAGCCGGCTATATGGAGCAGCAGGACAGCCATTGGCTGAATGCCGAAATCGACAAGCTCACCCCGTCCCAACAGGTCGCCATCCGCATGGCCTATATGCAGTTCAAGACGCACAAGCAGATCAGCGAGGAAACCGGCTTGCCGCTCGGTACGGTCAAAACGCGGATACGGTCCGCCATGCAGGCGCTGAAGGCGAACATGGCGGGACGGGACGGGGGTTAGCCCAGACGACGCGGCGCGAGCCATCATCTCTTCTCCCCGCGGCGCGGTGGGAAGTGGCCGAGCGCAAGCGAGGTCGATGGGGGGGAATGCCTCTGACGTGGATGACGGGTGAGGCTCGAATTGTCGTGGCCGAACATTACTGACTGCCGCTTCCCACACAACGTCGAGACGTAAACTGAACAAGCTCCTTACGCCGATAGAACCCCCCATCGACCTGGTCATCGCTGACGCGATGCCCAGCCCACTTCCCCCCGCGCCGCGGGGAGAAGAAGGTCGTGGCGCGACCGCGGCCTGACAAACGCGACGCGCACTTTTAAGTAATTCCGTCCCCGGCATTTATTTCCGGGGTCTGGTCTCGTTGAAGATCACAAGACGAGGGTGGGCGGAACGGGTTTTTCTTGTGAAGAAACCCGACAACAGACCCCGGCAATAAATGCCGGGGACGAAGACTTTCAACGCACGTGCCGCCCCGGCCTACTCTTCCGCATCATCCGCCTTCACCGGATCATACCGCGCGAACCATCCCATGATATTGTCGACCTTGGCGTTCAGCCGGCTTGGGCGGCTCGCGATTGAATGGCTGGAGCCGGGGATGCGGACGAGAGCCGTGTCGACACCGTTCATTTTCAGGCCGGTGTAGAACTGTTCTGCCTCCCAGGTCGGTGTGCGCCAATCTTCCTCTCCGACCATCATCAGGGTCGGTGTTTCGACTTGGTCGACATACATGATGGGGGAGAACTTCAGATAGGCGTCCGGGTCTTCCCACGGATCGGCGCGCATCCAATGGCGGCGGACAAACTGGCCGATGTCGGCGGCCAGTGCCATGGTCATCCAGTTGATAACGGGCTTGATCGACGCGGCCGCCGCAAAGCGGTCGGTCTGCGTCACGATCCAGGCCGTGAGAATGCCGCCCCCCGACCCGCCTGTGACGAAGAGCCGGTCCTCGTTCACATAGTCGCGGGCGATCAACTCATCGACCACGTCCATCAGGTCCTGATAGTCCTCGCCCGGATAGGCGAGGTCGATCTCCTGGGCGAACGCTTCCCCGTAACCGGTGGAGCCGCGCGGATTGACGTAGACGGTGACGTAGCCTTCGGCCGCGAAGCGCTGGATCTCGCTGGCGAAGAAGGGGCCGTACATGGTGTTCGGCCCGCCATGGATTTCCATAACCAGCGGAAAGCTGCCATCGGCAACAAAGTCGGGCGGCAGGGCGACCCAGCTCTCGATCTCCAGCCCGTCGAGGCTGCTTTCGATCTTGATTTCCTCGACGGGAGCCATGTCCAGATAGGGCAGGATGTCGCCGTTCAAATCGGTCAGGACGCGCACCTCGCCGCCTGGGCGTTGGATCGCGACCTCGGCCGGACGGTCGGTGAAACCGGCCGTGTAAGCTAGTATGGGCGTGCCGGCCTTGGCCACGCTGAAGCTGCCCGCCGCATAAGGCCGTCCGATGGACGTCCCGCCCAGACCCGTCGCCGCGGTGCGCACGCGCCCCGAGCGCGCATCCACGGACAATATTTCGATGACACCCGCATTCTCGACCTGCGCGAAGATCGTGCGGCCGTCCGGTCCCCACTTGATCGGGCCGATGCCCAAATCCGTGTCGGCGGCGAGCGCGCGCACGTTCGATCCGTCCGCATCCATGACGTAGAGGCGCGTATCCTGATAGGCCATGAGGCGGTCGTCATAGCCGCGATAGGCGATCATCTGTCCGTCCGGCGACACGGTCGGGCTGCCGTCCGGACCGTCCCGGTCTGTCAGCGGCGTGACCGACAGATCGGACAATTCGACGGCGTAGATCTCGCTCTCGATCGGATCCATCTCGCGGTCTTCGGCCAGATTGCCCACCACCAGCAACGTGTCGCCGTCCAGCCAGGCCGGACTGCCCATATCGGCCTCGCCCGATGTGATCTGTCGTGGCGAGCCGCCATCCGCCGAGATGGTGAAGACGTGGGTAGAGCCCTCGCGCAGATATCCCGCTCCGTCGAAGCGGAAGGTCATGTCGTCGAAGACGCGCACCGGTTCGGACCATTCCGCATCGGCCGGTTTGGCGACCGGCGTGGCGAAGCTGGGCGTCTCGCCCGGCACGAACTGCGTGAAGGCGATGGTCTTGCCGTCCGGCGACCAGACCGCATTGCCCGGCCCTTCGAAGAACTGTCCCAGCGAGACGTCCTCGCCCGTGTCCATGTAGCGGATGCGCAGATCGGGCTTGCCGTCGGTGGCGGTGCTGTAGAGCAGGCGCGAGCCGTCCGGCGACCAGCGCGGCGAGGACTTGGACGCCCCGCCCGCGATCAAGGGACGGTGCGCGCCCGTGCCGATGTCCAGCCGCCACAAATCGCCCCGATTCGTGTCCGTCTTGCGGTCCATGGACCGGCGCACATAAACGATGGTCCGGCCATTCGGCGAAATCTGCGGATCGTCCGCATATTCAATGTCGAAGACGCGTTCGGCGGTGAAGCGTTCGGACGTATCGTCGGCGTCTTGCGCGATTGCAGGGACGGCGCTCAGCAAGGCAAGGGCGCTCGCAGCGGCGAGAATGGGTTTCATGGCAGGGTCCTTCGGGTTCAGCTCCGCAGGGTTGCTAACACAAGGACGGTCCTAGCGGCAATCAAGGCGGCGTGAGGCCGGAACGGTCCGTCGGGTCGGGCCCCGGTTACACACACACTGCCGCTCATTCCCGCGAACGCGGGAATCCAGTCCTTGTCGCGACCTTAATACGTGTGAGTGGCTAGCTTCTCGACCGAGAGCGGGGCGATCTACTGGATCCCCGCGTTCGCGGGGATGAGCGGGGATAGAAGTGTTTGGTCCTAATGATGCGCGATGACGGCCAGCAATAAAACTCATGAAAGCTCCGAAGCTCTTACTCCCGCCCCTCGCGCCGTTGCTCCAACTCCGTCTCCAACGTTTCCTTCAGCAGCGCGCGCGCCATACCGGCCTGTTCGGCCAGCGCGTTCAGGTCTCCGCGTAAGTGATAGGTCTCCTGAATGTTCTCATAGTCGAGTTCGAGGAAACGCTGGGCCAGCATCTCGGCCTCTTCGTCGCTGTACCCCATCGCCTCCAGCACGGACTCGCCAAGCGCCAGCGCGCCGCGCACCGTTTCGCGCTCCGCGAAATAGACCTCTTCGGCCAGCAGATCGAACAGCTGCACCCGCCCTTTGGCGCGCACGATCAGCTTGGCGTCGGGGAAGTGCGCCTTGATGCGGCGGACCAGTTCCACATTGTCGGCGATGGCGATCACGATGATGCAGGCCCCACCCGCGCCGGCTTGGCGCAGAAGGTCCATATCGGTCGCGTCGCCGTAGAAGACGCGGTGATGAAACTGTTTCAGAAACTCGATATGGTCGCCATTATTGTCGATCAGTGTGGTCCGGATGCCTTGCGCTTCCAGCAGGCGGCCGATGATCTGCCCGATGCGGCCATAGCCGAGGATGAGGACCGGGTGATGCTGGTCGAAGGGCGCTTCGCCCGTCGTGGTGGAACCGGTTTCCAGCTGCGGCAGGATGACCTTGTCGAATAGCAGGAGGATCAGCGGAGTCAGCGCCATGGACAGGGCGATCACCGCCGTCAGCACGCTGGCGGTCTCGGTCCGGATCGCGCCTTCGGTCGTGGCGAAGGTGAAGATGACGAAACCGAATTCTCCGGCCTGGCAAAGCAGGGCGGAGAAGAAGAGCCGCGCGCGCCGCCTCAATCCGGAGGCCTTGCCGATGGCCATGAGGATCAGGAATTTCAGAACCATCAGCCCGATGACCAGCCCGGCGATCAATGCGGGCTGCGAGGCGATGAAGGCGAGGTCGATAGTCATGCCGACGGAGATGAAGAACAGGCCCAGTAGCAACGCCTTGAACGGCTCGATGTCGCGCTCCAGCTGGTGGCGGTACTCGCTGTCGGCCAGCACCATGCCGCCGATGAAGGCACCCAGCGCGGGCGACAGGCCGAGCCAATTCATCAATAGCGCTGCACCGACGACGAGCGCGAGAGCCACGGCCGTGAACGTCTCGCGCACGTCCGACCGCGCGATGAGGCGGAACAGCGGGGCCAGAATGAACCGGCCGCCGAGGAACATGCCGACGAACACGCCCAGCGCCGCGAGGCCCAGCCAGATGCCGGTCGGGCCATGCGCCTCGTCGCCATGGTCATTATAGCCGGATACGCCTTCAAACGGCGTCATCGTCGCCAGGACGGGCATGGCCGCGGTCATGGCGATGACGATCACGTCCTGGAACAAAAGAACCGAGAAACCGCTCGCGCCTTCCGGTTCCGCCATCAGGCGTCGGTTCTGCAGCACCTGTATGCCCATCGCCGTGGAGGATAGGGACAGCGCCATGCCCACGGCCAGCGCCTCGCCCGCCGACAGGCCGAAGGCGAACAGTCCGATCCCGGCGATGGCGAGCATCGTCACCCCGACCTGAGATCCACCGAGGCCGACCAGCTTGCCGCGCATCGCCCAAAGCTTGCGTGGCTCCAACTCCAACCCGATCAGGAACAGCATCATCACCACGCCGAACTCCGCGAAGTGCAATATGGTCATGGGGTCGCTGATGAGCCCCAGCACGCTCGGCCCGATCAGCACGCCCGCCACCAGGTAGCCGATGACCGAACCCAGCCCGGCGAGCTTGCTGACCGGCACGAGCAGGCAGGCCGCGCAGAGGAAGATGAAGGCGGAAAAGAGAAGGCTGCCGTCCATGGGCCTAGCTTTCGAAGAAGGTGAGGATTTCGTTGCCGGACTCGAGCAGGCGGTGGACCGGGCAGCGGTTCGCGATCTCCATCATCCGGCTCAGTTGCTCCTCCTCCAGCTTGCCTTCGATGATCAGGATTCGGGTAAACACGTTGATGGGGTCGCCGCCCGCATCGTCAGGCCGTGTGCCATATTCGGTCCGCACGGCAATATGGTCCACGGGCCAGCCCTTCCGACCCGCATACATGCGCAACGTGATGACCGTGCAGCTGCCGAGGGAGGCGCAGAGATATTCAAAGGGGGACGGGCCGAGATCCGCGCTGCCGAAATCCAGCGGTTCGTCCGCGTAGAGATGGTGACGCCCATTGCGGACATCCAGCGTATATTTGCCGCCAGAGCGTTCGGATACGGTGACAGGGCTGGCCATGGAGATGGTCCTCTTCGGCGAAGTCTACCCCAACCGATAGACAGCGCACTCCCGCATGGGAAGACAAACCCTAACCGTTCGGCCCACCCCGTCGATCACGCCCGGGAGCACCTCATACCATGGCCGAGAGGCCTCCAAGTGTGGCCGTCTCCGCGCGTAGGGCCCGGCGCACCTGCGCCTCCTCTTCGTCGTCGCCCCAAATTTCGGCCCGGTACAGCTCGTCGAGGCGCGACAAGTCGAACGCGTCGCCCGGATCAAGCGCGCCCTCCATCACGGCCATGGCCAGAACGGCGGAGCCGTAGACCGCGACCAAGTGCACAAACAGCACCAGCCTGAAATCCGTCAGACTGCCCGCATAGGCTGCCACCGCATCGAGGCTGTCTTCCGGCTGCTCCATGGCCAGCAGCGAGTCGGTGGTCGAGAGCGTGATCCCGCGCCCGGCCGCCCAGTCAAGCCACGGGTCCCAGGCGGCCGATTGACGCGCTACATAATCCGACGGATCCGGCGCGCGGTAGGACAACAGGTCCGTCCCCGCATAGTTGCGCGCCTCGGCCACCAGCGCGTCGCGACGTTCGCCCGCGCCTTCGCTGGCCACATTGGCCAGGCGCGTGACCGGCATGAGAGCCGGGTCGATGTCGCCGTCCTGCGCGGGCGGCACGGCGTCCCATTCGGCCTTGAGCTGCGCGGCGATGGCGGCGCTGGGCACGCGGATGGGCCGCTTGCCCGGTGTCTTGAGTTCGCGCCCGTCCAGCCTCACGAAATGGCCGTCCGCGTCGCTGTCCAGCGTGACCGCCGCATAGAACCGCTTCGCCATCAGCTCAGCGCGTCCCAATCGATGTCCGGCGGCGTCTCGTCGAACCCGAACAGGGCGAAAGCCTTGTCCATGTGCGGCGGCAGGGGGGCGGTAATCGTCAATGACGGCCGTCCCTCGCGCGGGATCGTCAGCGAGCGGGCATGCAGGTGTAACCGCTTATCGACGCCGCCGGGCAGGGGCCGGTCGGTCATGTATTTCGGGTCCGCCGCCAGCGGCGCGCCCAGCAGCTGCATGTGCAGGCGCAGCTGGTGCGTGCGACCCGTG
>JBCCCX010000123.1:0-10056 GCA_039033275.1 Pseudomonadota bacterium
ACGACTTCGAACATGGCCCGTATATAGACGCCGCCGCCCCTATTGAAAGGCGGCATTACCGCTCGCGCGTCCGTTCGGTTCCGTCGGCTGCGCGCATCCGGCGTTGCGCGCGCGACGGCCCGCATGATAGCGGGCGCGCGATCCATCCAAACCCGATCTGCAACAGTGAGACCCATCATGGCGAAAACGCCCAAACCCACGGATGCGCCCGAAGGCGGAAAAGCGGACGACGCGACGCCGGTCGACGAAAATAGCCTGAACATCTCCGTCGAGGGCGATGCGCCCGCAGGGGGGCGCACCGGCGGGAAACGCTGCCCCTAACGCCACTGGAGAGCCGGTGCAGGGTCCGATGCTCAGCGTGCTGGCGCAGTATACGCGCGACATGAGCTTCGAGAACCCGCACGCGCCGGACTCGCTGCGCGGTGGCCAGGCCGCGCCGGAAATCAACATCGATCTGCGGCTCGGCCGCCAGGTCAATCCCGATGATACGGTGGAGATCAGCCTGCTGATCAAGGCCCACGCCACGCGCGACGGCCAGACTCTGTTTCTGGCCGAGCTGGACTATGCGGGCCTGTTCGCCATCCGCAATATGGGCGTGGAGCAGATGCAGCCGCTGATGATGATCGAGTGCCCGCGCATCCTCTTCCCCTATGCGCGCAAGATCCTGGCCGACATGACCCAGGATGGCGGCCATCTACCGATCATGCTCGACATGCCCGATTTCGCCGGCATGTTCCGCGAGGAGATGATGCGCCGCGCGCAGGAACAGGGCGTGAATTAGAAGGCTTCCCCAAGCCCAATGCGAGAAGCCGCCCCGACGAGGGCGGCTTTTTTATTGGAGGCTTATAGCTGCGTTATTTCCGTCCCCGGCATTTATTGCCGGGGTCTGGTCTCGCCTTTCGCCACAAGACGATGGCGATCTAAACCATTTGTCTTGTGAGCCCTAACGACGCCAGACCCCGGCAATAAATGCCGGGGACGGGAGACGGGGGACGGGGATTTCGTTGGGGCTGAGGTTTGTATCGACCGAAACGCCCCGCGCTTTGCACGGGACCGCTTTCGAGGACGCGCTTGCGCGGTCCTGTGCGGCGCTCCGCTACACGCCCGGCACGTAGGACTGGTCCGTCTTGCCCTTGCGGTTTTTGAAATTGTCCACGGCGGCGACGCCCGCCATTTCCGGATTGTCGCCCATGATCTCCGCCTGCTTCTGCGCCCAGAGGCGTTTCTGGTAGCGGTTGGAGATTATATCGGTGACAATCAGCACGCCGATCACGAGGTAGAAGCTCGACTTGCTCATCGCGGTGAGTTCGTAGCCGAACAGCTTCAGGTGGGCGAGATGCGCGCCCTCGCTGACCAGCAGCACGCCGACGAGGAACAGGATGAACAGGCCCAGCACCTGGTACATGCGGTTCTTCTTCAGGAAGTTGGTCACGCGGTCAGCCAGCAGGATCATGGCGATGCCCGACGCCACGATGGCGATCACCATGAGCGGCACTTGGTAGGTCTTGGTCGGCTCGCAGCTGACGGCACCTTCCAGCGGGTTGGCGATCAGGAAGCGCTTGCACTCTTCGGACACGCCGTCGAACGTGTCGATGACAGCCCCGGCCGCATTGACGATGTTTGCCGTCTCCACATTGGCGATGGCCATGGCCGACAGGATGGAGTCGAAGGAGAAGACGAGGTTCATCGTCACGATCAGGGCCACCGCGCCCCAGAGCGAGCGCGAACCGGAGCCTTCGGAATGTTCGATATGGTCGACTTGCAGCAGGTGGTGGATCTCCTTGACTGCGGTGTAGATGATGAAGGCCCCGCCGAAGACCGTCACCAGCGCCTGCAGGGTGAACTCGCCCTCGATGAACCCGGTGGACAGGGCAAAGAGCGGCTCCGCCAGCAGCCCGAAGAGCGACACGATTACGAAGAGCAGCACGATCCGCAAGGCGACCGCCAAGCCGATGCCCCAGGTCCGGACCTTCTTGGCGGCGACGGGATCGCCGACCTTGTTGGACTCGATCACGATATAAAGCAGATTGTCGAAGCCGAGGATTGCCTGCAGAAGGATCAACGCGCCCAGCGTGAAGAGCGAACTCATGGTGAAGAGGTCGGGGGAGAACATTTCGGCCATGGTTTTTTTAGGTCCCTGCGAGGCGGTTCGTTAAACTGCGTCAACGTTAGAGGGCCTCTATGGTTGCGACAATGCGCGAAAAGGCGAAAAAAGACATTCGCTGACGGGGACGAAGCGCCTTGCGGACGGCCTGCCCTTCATGCGACGTTCACACGAGACGCAATAGAGGTCGGACAATGACATTCAAACATCTGGCCCTGAAACCGGCTCTGATCCTGGCCGGCGCGACGCTGGCCGCCGCCTGCACCCACAAGGTCGAGGTGGTCGCACCCAAGGAACCCATCCGTATCGAATTGGCCATCAAAATCGACCAGGAGGTCCGGGTTCGCCTGGAGCAAGACATCGAATCGCTGATCGCGGACAATCCCGACCTGTTCTAGCGGGCCAATCGCGTCTCGCGGCAAACACCGCGGCGCACCCAACTGCAAGGAGGCAGTGATGAAAAGACTACTGATCGCCGGCCTGTCGGCCGCAGCCATGCTCGCCGGCGGAAGCCTCATGCTCGACCGCACGGGCGGCACCGTCGCCCACGCCCAGGAGGCGAGCGCCGAATCCAAGCAGATCGTCGAAGCCGCCAAGGCGCGCGGCGAGATCGGCGAGCGCATCGACGGCTATCTCGCGCCTGTGGGTGCCATCTCTCCGGATGTCCGGGCCGCGATGGACGACATCAATATCAGCCGGAAGACCAAATACGAGTCGCTGGCCTCGTCGCGCGGCACCACGACGCGCATCGTCGCGCAACTGGCCGGCGAAGCCCTGATCGAGCGCGCCGCACCCGGCGAGTTCGTCATGGGCCAGAGCGGGCAATGGACGCAAAAATAGCGCCCGTCCCGGCCCCGACGCAAGCGTTCCAAGCCGCCCTTCCGGGGCGGCTTTTTCGTTGGCCGCCCTTCCCGCAGCGCCGGTCTATTGCCAAGCGCACCGGGCCTTGTATGACTCGCGCCCATGAGCACCGCCCCCAAACTGACCCCGTCCGGCCTGGCCGCCCTGCTGTGCGCGCGCATCTGCCACGACCTGGTCAGCCCGGTGGGCGCGCTGGGGACGGCGGTGGAAATCCTCGATGATGACGGCAATGCCGACATGCACGAAGACGCGCTGGAACTGGTCAAGAGCAGCTCGCGCCGCGCCGCCGCCAAGCTGAAATATCTGCGCCTGGCCTTCGGGGCAGGCGGCTCCGCGCCGGGCGTGATCGGCGCCGAAGAGATCCGCGGCCTCGTCACCGACATGTTCGCCGACGCCAAGGCTCAGGTCCTGTTCGACTTCCACACCGACGGGCTGGAGAAATCGCGCGCGCGCATCCTGCTCAACCTCGTCATGCTGGGCGTGCAGGCCGTGCCGCGCGGCGGGGAGGTGCGCGTCGCCACGACGCCGGACGCTGTGGTCGTCACGGCCGAAGGTCCGCGCGCGCGGCTGGACGAGACGGTCGAGGCCGCCATGCGCGGCCGACCGCCCGAACACGGCTTCGACGGCCGGTCCATCCAGCCCTTCTACACCAGCATGATGGCGCGCGAAGCGGGCGGGCAGATCGGCGCGCGGGCCGAAGGCGAAACCGTGGTCTTCCGCGCCGATATCCCGGCCTGAGGGCCACGGCCCGGAAAACCGAACGCGCTCCCAAACGCCGCTGAAACACCACCCAGGCGCAATGACTTTTTTAAGCACCGATTTAGCCGTGGGTTAACCCTTTGCGCGCAAAAGCGCGGGCACCGAACATGCCCGCCAACGGATTTGCGCGACGCCCATGCGATTGACACAGACAGAGAACGGAACGGCCGCGCCGCGCGGTGCCGGACCGTCCGCCCCGGCGGACCGCTCACGGCCGGGCCAGCTGTCGGCGCAAGGCGACGACCTGGCGCGTGCGCGCCTGTTCACCCTGAAGGCCGGGGCCGCGATGAGCGCCATCGTCGAAGCCGACCGGGACGCCGCCTCATCCGGGCGCAAGGCGCCGGGCCGCGACCCTCTCTGGCTGTGCGAACGGCTCTCCGTGATCCAGCGCGAGGCCAAGCGCGCCCGCGCCCGCGCCGTCTACCGCAGCGCGCAGGACGCGCTGTCGTTGATCCAGCGCTGCAATGTCCACATGCCGATCGACTGGACGCGGGTGGATGGCCGCCTGTTCGTGCTCAACAAGCTGCTGGCCCAATATGAAAACGGCCTGTCGGAGCTCGAACGGCTGCTCCCCGCGCCGCGGACGGCGCACGCCAAGCCCGATCACGGGAAGCCCGAAACGGCCTCGCCTTTCGATCCGGCCCACCAGATCGCCAAGGACACGCTGCGCTGCCTGCTGCCGCACGCCGACGCGACGGAGCGTGCCGCGCTGGAGCGGCTTATAGACATGGACCCGCCCGCGCCGGCCGGCACGGCACAACAGGGTCCGCAGCCTCTCGCGAAGACCGTCGCGCAAGAAGAAGCACGCCAAGACGAGATAGAAGCGCTTCCCAAGGCCGACCGGCTGGAATGGATCATGCCCGACCTGGTTCAGCGCCTGCTGGAAACCGGACGGCAATATGGAAAACTGTTCTCGGTCTCGCACACGCTGGACGAAGTGCTGATCGAGGCGGGCACGGGCGATGCGGTGCATGAACGTCTATTCGCCGGACTGCACGGCTTGGTCGCCGCGGACCTGCCCTTGCAGGGCGTCGGCCGCCTGGACCTCGCCCTTGAAGACGGGCGCCTGGTCGTGACGGGATCGGGCTTCGCGCCGGTCGTCTTCGACCTGCCCGAACGGATCGATCCGGACGCTTGCGCCGATCATGGCGGCGCGCCCGCCCCTGACGCGGCCCCAGCCAGACGCATCACGGACGACACGGAAGCGGCCCTGCGCGCGCAGCTGGGCGCCCTGATGGAGGGCGGCTTGGAGTTTCCCGGGAACAGCGCCGCGCAGGACGAGGGCGGTTCGGCGTGACCCGGCGCTGCCTGATCATCGACCAATCCGCCATGGTGCGCCGCGTCGCCGCGCGCATCGTGCGCGACCTGGGCTTCGAGGTGACGGAGGCCAAGACGGGACAGGAGGCGATCGATGCCTGCGCCGCGCGGACGCCGGACGTCGTGCTGCTGGACTGGAAGATGCCGGACATGGACGCGATGCGCGTCATCGAAGCCTTCAAGACGGACGCGGGTAAAGGCCCGACCCTAATCTTCTGCACGGCGGAGCGCAGCGTGGACCGCATCGTCGCGGCGCTGCAGGCGGGCGCGGACGAATATATCATGAAGCCATTCGACTCCGACGTCATCCGCTCGAAGTTCGTTCTGGCGGGGCTGCTTAGCCAAGGGCAAGGAACGTCATGCGCGGCGGCCTGAGCCTCCGGCCGACCTATTACGAGGCCCTGCGCCGCCTGACCCTGCAACTGGCCGGTGTCCAGATGGGGTCCGATCACGCCTTTCTCGTCGAGACGCGGCTGGCGGGGCTAGCGCGCGCCGAAGGGTTCGACTCCCTTGACGCCATGATCGAGGAACTGTTCGCCGTAGGGCAGAGCCGCCTCGCCCTGCACGTCGTCTCCGCCCTGGTGGAGCGCGATAGCCATTTCAATCGCGACCCCGCCTCGCTGGACGCGCTGTTCGGAACCGCCCTGCCGGACATCGTCGCCAAGCGCGGCGGCGGGCGGATCGACATGCTGTCCTATGGCTGCGGCTCGGGCCAGGACGTTTACTCCGCGGCGATCCGGGCGCGCCGTCCGGACGCGGCCGCCATGCTCGCCCCGGTCGCGCTGCACATCAAGGGCGTCGACTATCCCAGCCAGGCCCTGGATCGGGCGCGGACCGGGCGCTACACCCATTTCGAGATCCAGCGCGGCCTGTCGGCGCGCGACATGATCGCCCATTTCACGCCCGACCCGGCGTCCGGCTCGTCGGACTGGATCGCCGCCGATCACTTGCGCGAAAACGTCACCTTCCAGGACATGCACTTGCTGTCCGGATCGAGCGAAGCGGACGCCTTCCACGTTGTGATGTTCCGGGGTGCGATCGGCGACTATGCGCAAACGGCGCGGTTCCGCGTCGTTCGCACGCTGACGACCCTGCTGCGGCCAAACGGCTATCTCGTCTTGGGCAGCGGCGAGGATCTGGGCGAGGTGCATCCCGGGCTCGACCGCGTCGCGGACCGGCCCGGCCTCTACCGCCGCCGCGAGGTCGTGCGGATGGAGGAACCCGTCGGCAAGCAGCCCACGGGCCGCACCACATTCGACGGTGCGAAAGCGAGACGGGCCGCAGGTTAGGAACCGGGCTAGGGCCCTTCGTCCCCTAGGCAAAGGGCCTGCTTCCACGGACTGTTGCGAAACGGCGCCGCCGGCCCTAGGGAGCGGCCCTGATTTGCCGCCCCTTCCCACACGGACCCGGTCCATGAGCGCACCCGCCCCTACAGTCGCCACGCCTGAAGACATCGACGCCATTCGCACGCGCCTTGGCGGCGAGGTGGAGGTGGCGGCCGACCTCGCCGCGCTCGATGCGCTTCGCGTCTCCGCCCTCGGCAAGAAGGGCGAGATTTCCCTGATGATGCGCGGCCTCGGCAAGATGAGCCCGGAGGAGAAGAAGGTCATGGGGCCGGCGCTCAACGGGTTGAAGACGGATGTCGCCGCCATGATCGAGACGCGCAAGGCCGCGCTGGAGGACGCCGCGCTCGACGCGGCGCTCGCCTCCGAGACGCTCGACATGTCGCTGCCCGTGGGCCGCCGGACCGGCACGCTCCACCCGGTGAGCCAAGTCATGGAGGAAATGGCCGTCATCTTCTCCGACATGGGCTTTTCGGTCGCGGAAGGCCCGGACATTGAGGACGACTTCCACAATTTCACCGCGCTGAATTTCCCGCCCGGACATCCCGCAAGAGACATGCACGACACCTTCTTCCTGGAAGACGGCGAGCGGGTCCTGCGCACCCACACGAGCCCCGTGCAGATCCGCACCATGATGAGCCAGAAGCCGCCCATCCGCATCATCGCGCCGGGCCGGACCTACCGGTCGGATTCCGACCAGACCCACACGCCCATGTTCCACCAGGTCGAAGGCCTCGTGATCGGCGAGGACATCCATATGGGCCACCTCAAAGGGTGCCTGATGGATTTCGTCTCCGCCTTCTTCGAAACAGACGTGGACGTGCGCTTCCGCCCGCATCATTTCCCGTTCACCGAGCCGAGCGCGGAGATGGATGTGCGCTATGAACGCGACGGCGCCGCGATTCGGATCGGGAGCGGCGAGAGCTGGATGGAAATCCTCGGCTGCGGCATGGTCCACCCCAACGTGCTGACCGCCTGCGGCCTCGACCCGGAAACCTATCAGGGCTTCGCCTTCGGCATGGGCGTGGACCGCCTCGCTATGCTGAAATACGGCATGCCCGACCTGCGCGACATGTTCGCCGGCGACCCGCGCTGGCTGGGCCATTACGGGTTTAGCCCGCTGCTGCAGGCGAGCTTGGAGAGTGGGTTGTCGTGAGGGGGCGCATCGCACCCCCTTCCGACCCGCTGCGCGGGCCACCTTCCCCTGTTCGGGGAAGGGATCGTCATTCTTCCCCCGAGCAGGGGGAAGTGGCCGGAGCGAAGCGCAGGTCGATGGGGGGTGCCGACAAGACTCGCAACCTTCGTCAGAGCACGAGGCAGAAGGCACTGGCGCAAGGCTTGCGAAACCACACCACCGATGCGGAAGGCCTGCTCTGGTGGCGTCTGCGCGAATACCGGCAGGTCGGCTGCGCCTTCCGGCGGCAGGTCCCGGTCGGTCCGTATGTGGCGGACTTCCTGTGCCGGAAGGCGGACTTGATCGTCGAGCTTGATGGCGAACAGCATGCGGAAGCCCAACAATGCCGGCACGACGAGACGCGGGATGCGTGGTTGAGTGAACAGGGCTACATGGTGATTCGCTTCTGGAACGGCGATGTGTTCACCGATCTCGACTCCGTGCTGGACGCGATTGACGAAGCCCTTCGCAGCCGTGGAGCGCTAGAGTGACCGCCTCCACCCCCCACCGACCTTCGCGCTGGCGCGCTCCGGCCACCTCCCCCTGCTCGGGGGAGGGATATTCATTTCATTCTCCTTCATTCTTCTCCCGAGCAGGGGGAGGTGCCGAACGCAGTGAGGCGGTAGGGGGTGTCAAAACCATAAAGACCGCCGTAGGCGGCCCTCATACCGCGGACCGACCATGAAATTCACCCTCTCCTGGCTGAAGGACCATCTCGACACGGACGCCACCCTTCCCGAAATCGTGGACGCCATGACCATGGCGGGCCTCGAGGTGGAGGAGGTCCATGACCCGGCCGCCGCCCTGTCCGACTTCACGGTCGGCCATGTGCTGTCCGCCGAAAAGCACCCCGACGCGGACAAGCTGCAGGTCTGCCAGGTCGCGACGATCGACGGCGAGAAGACCGTCGTGTGCGGTGCGCCCAATGCGCGGGCGGGCATTCATGTCGCCTATGCGGAGCTGGGTACCTACATTCCGGGGGCGGATTTCTCGCTCGACAAGAAGCCGCGCAAGATCCGGGGCGTTGAGAGCTTCGGCATGTTGTGTTCCGCCAGCGAATTGGGGCTGGGCGAGGACAGTGACGGCATTATCGAACTGCCGGAAGCGGAAGTCGGCGCGCCCGTCGCCGACGTGCTGGGCCTGAACGATCCGGTCATCGACTTCGAAGTCACGCCCAACCGGCCCGACTGGCTCGGCGTGCGCGGCATCACGCGCGACCTCGCCGCCGCCGGGCTCGGCACGCTGAAGCCGGAAGAGATCGAGCCAGTCCCGGCGGCCTTCGACAATCCGCAGACTGTGCGGATCGAGGCGACCGACGCCTGCCCGGCCTTCGTCGGGCGCGTAGTGCGCGGCGTGACCAACGGCCCCTCCCCGGCGTGGCTGCGGGAGAAGCTGACCGCCATCGGCCTGCGGCCGATTTCGGCGCTGGTGGACATCACCAACTTCATGACCATCGACCGGGCGCGGCCGCTCCACGTCTACGACCTCGGCAAGGTCCAAGGCGACATCATCGTGCGGATGGGCGAAGGCGAAACGTTCGACGCGCTGGACGACCGGATCTACACGGCCACGGAGCAGGACGTGGCGATCTGCGACGAGACTGGCATTCTCGGCCTGGGCGGCATTGTCGGCGGCGAAAGCTCCGGCGTGGACGAGACCACGACCGACATACTCATCGAGTGCGCCGTCTTCGACCCGCTCACCATCCGCCGGTCGGCCAAGCGGCTTGGCGTCAATTCGGATGCCAAATACCGCTTCGAGCGCGGCATCGACACCGGCTTCATGGAAGACGGGATGGAGATGGCGACGCGTCTCGTGCTTGATCTGTGCGGCGGCGAGGCGAGCACGGTGGAGATCGCAGGCGACATACCGGCGGAGCCGGAGCCTGTTTCCTTCGATCCCGCGCGCGTCGAGCAGTTGCTGGGCTTCACGCCGGGCGAGGCGGAGATCGAGGCGATCCTGTCCAAGCTGGGCTTTGGGCGGATTGGCGACGACACCCCATGGACCCTGAGCGTTCCGACCTGGCGGCGCGACGTGACGATGCAGGCCGACCTGGTCGAAGAGGTCGCGCGGATTGCAGGGTTTGACCGCCTTCCCTCCACGCCGCTGCCCGCACTAATCGGGCGGCGCGAGCCGACCGCGACCCCGACCCAGATCCGCACCCGGCTAGCCCGCCGCGCGCTGGCCCTGCAGGGTCTGGACGAAACGGTCAGCTGGTCCTTCGTGCTGGACGCCCATGCCCGCGCCTTCGGCGGGGGCGAGGCGTCGCTGCATCTGGACAATCCGATCAGCGCGGAGCTGAACGTGATGCGACCCAGCGCGCTGATCCACCTGCTCCTATCCGGACAGACGGCTGCCGACCGGGGCTATCCGGGCGCGGCCCTGTTCGAGCTGGGGCCGGTCTTCCGCGGCACGGAGCCGGGGGACCAGGCGTTGAGCCTCGCCGGAATGCGGCGCGCGGAGCCGGGTCGCGACTGGGCGGGCGCGCAGGAGATCAC
>JBCCCX010000124.1:0-10017 GCA_039033275.1 Pseudomonadota bacterium
CAGGTCGCAGAAAAAACGCAGCGCGGGGTCGCTCGGCAGGACGCCGCGCTCGGGATGCTCCGCATCGAGGCGGGCGATCAGAGGCGTCGAATCGATCGCCACTTCGCGCGTACCGTCCTCCTTCGTGAAGTAGACGGTCGGCAATAAGGCCACTTTGGGCTTGGGGTAATCGTCCGGTATCCGGCCATTGGTCCAATGGATACAAAACGGCAATCTGCGGAAACGCAGAAGCGCCACCATCTTTCGGGTGTAGGGCGATCCTGGCGACCCTGTCAGCTCGATCATTTCATGTCCTTTCGAAACCAGACAAAGCACCATTGTTTTGTCTAACCGGGAGGTCGGCGTGCGGCCAGAGAGCGTCCACTTTCGACCAGAGTTTGTTGAGGAGTATTTGGCAAATCGCCAAGAGGAAGCCTCTGGAATAAGCCTGAGCGACCCATAGTCTGTGCGCTAACGATGCGCAGGAGCCCTGCAGAACGGACACCCCAGCCCGTCCGCCTCCTGTCACCCGCAGCACATCCCGGTAGTCTGCAATTCTCGTCATCGTGTTTCTAAAGGCGCAAATTGTTGCAGTCTCAGGATCAACCAAGCGGCCAATCCGCAACATGCTAGAACCGCCAGGGTTAGTGAAAACAAGAAAGGTGTCATGCCGCCAGCCAAGCCTTCGCCTATCACGCTTTCCTTAGACAGCTTTGTCCCCGCAAGGGCCAAGGCGACGACCAGCGGCCCAAAGGCCTGACCGGTCTTCTCCGCGGCAATGAGCCATCCGGCTGCTCTGCCGGCCTGCCCAGATGCTCCGGCATGGGATGCCGTCCACCGGGCGAGATAGGCAACAGGTCCGAATTGCAATCCGCCGATCGCAGCCCCCAGAACGATCACGGCGGGAACAGAGAGGCCAAATGACTGCCTCCCGATCGACAGGCTGCCGAGAATAACACTGCTGGCGAGCAAGAGAAGAGCGAGTCGCATCACGCCCACTTCGCCTCGCTTTCCGGCATAACGGACCCAGAGTGGAACGCTCAGCATGGCTGTAAGCAAAGCACATAAGAGAGCCAATCCCGAAGCGTCCTCCCCTAATCCGATCCGGGTCACCCCATAGGGAAGTCCCGCCATGCAGATGGCTAGGCCGACCAGGGCGAGAGATTGAGTGCAGAAAAGCGGACAGAGCGCGAGGGCCGTGCTTCCAGATCCGCTCCGACGACCTGTCTGCTCATGCAGAGCGGTTGGGCTGCCCCGTGTCGGTTGCTTTCGTTTCTTCAGCGTCCAGACAGATGCGCAGGTGATCAGCATGGTCACCAGGCACAGTCCAGCCGATAGAAACCCCACACGCATATAAGCAGCAGCGTCCGACCCGAAGACATTCACGGCGATCGGCGCCGCACCCGCGCCCAGCAGGACGCCAAGCAATACGCCGATCGAACGCGCGGAGACGAGCTGTCGACGCTCGCGGCCGTTGCGCCCCAACTCTCCCGGCAGGGCCACATAGGGGATCGAGAAAAAAGTGTAGGCCGTCGTCGCCAGCAAATAGCTGACCAGAATCCAGACGAACACAGCGACCGTCTCAGTTGCCGTCGCGCTGAACATCACGGCAAAGGCACAAGGGAGCATGATCGATCCCATCAGCATGAAACCGAGCCGCCCTGCGGAGTCGGACCAACGACCGATCAATGGGTCGGTCACAACGTCCCAGAGCTTGGGCAGAAAGACGGTTATTCCTGCCAGAGTGGCCGGAACGGCTTTCACCTCAGTCATGTAGAAAAGCAGCAAAACGCCGGGTACGGCGGAGAACAATCCCGCCGCGACCGAACCAATGCCGAAAGCGGCGAGCTGGGCCCCGCCAAGCGCCACGGGGGCCGTATGAGCGCCGGTGCTCGTGGAAGGTCCGTCCTTCCTCTCGGTCGATGGCCGCTCATCCACGGATTAGATCGGCGGCCTTTTCTCCGATCATGACCGATGGCGCATTGGTGTTGCCCGATACGAGATAGGGCATGATCGAGGCATCTACCACGCGCAAGCCGTCCACACCGCGAACGCGCAATTCGGGATCGACGACGCTGTCCGCGTCCGAACCCATGCGGCACGTGCCGACCGGATGGTAGACCGTGTCGGCCCGACTTCGAATATCCTCGTCCCATTCGGCATCGCTCATCCCGTCGCGTGTATAGAGTTCCTGACCGCGATAGGGGTCGAAGGCGGGCGACATGAGCAGGCGGCGTGTCAATTTCGCCCCGTCGCGCAGCACGGTCATATCCGTCTCGTTTTCCAAAAAGCGCGGATTGATGGACGGTGCCTCGCGGGGATCGGCGGAGGTGATGTTGACCTCGCCGCGCGCTTCCGGACGCAGCACGCAGACATGGCAAGTATAGCCATAGCCCAGATGCATCTTGCGAGCATGATCGTCGACGATGGCGACCACGAAGTGCAGCTGGATATCCGGTGTCGCGACGGTAGGCGAAGTCTTCAGGAACGCCCCACCCTCGGCCATGGGACTGGCGACCGGTCCCGTGCCCTGCTTGCGCCATTCCCCGATGGCGCGCAGCATCTTCAGTCCGGGCCGGATACCCAAGCCGATCAGGTCCTTGTCCTTCGACTTGAAATTCAGCGTGTAGTCGATGTGGTCCTGCAGGTTTCTCCCGACCCCGGCGCTGTCCACGCGGACATCGATTCCGGCGCGTTTCAACACTTCACCCGGTCCAATGCCCGAGAGCTGCAGAAGCTGCGGAGAGTTGAACGCCCCGCCCGACAGGATCACTTCGCGCCGCGCGCGAACCGTCTCTTCCGCACCGCCCTTGCGGCGGGAATAGGTCACGCCGGACGCGCGCTTGGCGTCGAATACGACGCGGTGGGCGTGGACCCCCGTGCGCACATCGAGATTCTTCCGGTCGAGATTGGGCAGCAGATACCCCGCCGCCGCAGAACAGCGCCGCCCACGCTTCGGTCCCGTCGCGAATTGCGTGACCTGGTACAGGCCGATGCCTTCCTGTTTCGCACCGTTGAAGTCCAAGTTGTGCGGAATCTGCAAGCTTCGCCCGGCTTCGATGAAAGCGTCGTTGATGGGGCGCGGGCTCTGTTGGTCGGATACGCTTAAAGGCCCGTCCGCGCCGTGAAAGGCATCCGCCCCGCGCATATTGCCTTCGGCCCGTTTGAAATAGGGCAGTACGTCCTCATAGCTCCAGCCTGGACACCCCGCCGCCGCCCAGCGATCATAGTCCTCCGCCTGGCCACGGATATAGAGCATGGCGTTGATCGCGCTCGACCCGCCCAGCGTCTTGCCGCGCGGCTGGTAACCGCGCCGTCCGTTCAATCCCGGCTGCGGTTCCGTCTCATAAGCCCAATTGTTGAGCGGCGGGCGTCCCGGAACCATCGCCACCACGCCCAAGGGTGCGTTGATGACAGCGCTGTCGCCCGCACCGCCTGCTTCCAGCAGGCAGACCGTGACATTGGCATTCTCGCTCAGCCGCGATGCCAATGTGCTGCCGGCCGATCCCCCGCCGACGATGACGTAGTCGAACTCATCCATGATCGTCTTCCCCATTATGGTTTTCGAGCGGACAGGCAGCGAAGTGGTACTGTAATCCGCTATACAGTACTTGCGACTACAAGGTGGCGCTGACAAGAGAGAGGTTCAGACTCAAGCGACACTGGATGCTAAAAATCAGGGCGCCAAAGGGGATCGACGGCCATGAAGATGACCACCGCAAAGCGGCTTTTCCGAACGGTTAAACGCTTTCCCGTCAACACGCAGATCGGTGTCCTCGACATGATGCGCGCATCCAAGCCGGGCCGCGCGGCCCACAAGGCTGGAACCATCGAGACGGTGGAAGGTGTTTCGGTTCCCGCATGGTGGTTCAACCGACAGGATGCGGGGCGCGGCACGCTCGTCTTCACCCATGGCGGCGGTTACATTGCCGGGCCTCTACAGGCCCATTGGGACTGGGTCATAGCCTTGTGCAACGCGCTGGGCGTAGCGGGCGTGCTAGTGGATTACCGCCGTTCGCGCGAAGCCCCCTTTCCCGCCGCCTTGGACGATTGCGCAGCCGTAGTCGCGCGGATCGACGCGGATGGAGAGTTGGGCCACGGTCGCTGGGCGATTGCGGGCGACAGTGCCGGGGGCGGAATCGCCATTACACTGACCCGGCGCCTGGTCGATGCGGACGCGAACGCGCCGGCCTGCCTCATTCTCGCTTCTCCCTTTGTCGACGCCGACATGCACCGCGCTGAACTGGACAGTTTCGAGGCCATGGACGATTCGCTGACCTTGGCCTTTTTGCGGCGCTGCGTGGACACTTACGCACCGGGAGCGGATTTGACGAATGCCGAACTGTCCCCGATCCACGGCATGATGGACGGCATGCCGCCGCAGATCATTTCGGCTGGTTCGGAAGTGCTTCTGCCCGACCTGCGGCGCTACCGCGACAAGCTGGATGCGGCCGGGATCGACAATGAGTATATTGAGGACTTGGACGGCATTCATGCCTATCCGCTCATTACTCGATCCGAGACGGCGCAGGCGACGATCGCCCGGCAGGTGAGCTTCACACGCCGCCATCTTGGCCTCGACCGCGCGCCTCCGACTTAGAGTCAGGCGGGAACTGGGGCCGGTGCCCCTTCCAGCACCTTGACGGGGCTGAGCCATTCATCCTGCGGACAACCGAGCTGAGTGGCCAGCCGGGCGTAGAACGCCTTCGGGTCGATCCACTGCTCCGGCGTCAGGCATCCGGATACTGTCCCGATCCGATCGAGCGCTTCCAGAAAGAACGCCGCTTGCGACAGGCCGGTGGAGACATCCATGGATTTGAGCGGGGAGTCCGCCTCGCTGCTGTCGATGAAACGCATCAGGCGGCAGGGTCGCCCGTCCTTGATGCCGCTGACGATGGCCGCCGTGGCCGCGCGCGTGCGGTAGCGCAGCTTCAGCATGTCGCGCATCAGGAAACCGTAATAGGCCCCGCGGGACACTTCCCCACGTGCCACCTGTTCACGCATGCCCCGGAGGGCTTCACGTTCGGCTGTTTTGTCGCCGGGTTTTCCGGCAATTTGTTGTTGGAGATAGTCGATGGCCTCGTCTTCGGTGAGACGGCCGTCACGCTCGGCTTCCGCCACGCCGCGCAACACACCGTTGATCGGCGCAGGATGAAGCGTCCCGAAACAGGTCGCGTCGCGCAGCCCTTCGAAAGAGCGGCCCAGCATGACGGGCTCGGGATGGGCGCATTCGTAGAAGGCCTGCCGTGCCAGGTCGGGCAGATCGAAATGGCGCGTATTGACGAAGGTCGGACGCGTGGCCCGCTCGCCACCCTGCCAGCCCATATAGTCGCCCGCGCCCATATGCAGCGTGTGCGCAATGACCGAGCGGCCCGGTTCCTGCGGCCCTTCATCACCGACACACCAAGCGACATCCACCCGATCCACCCCATCCAGCCGGTCGGCCAGATCTCTCGCCAACACATTGGTGAGGCCGGGGCTGGCCCCGCAGCCGATGAATAGCGCGCAGCCCGCATCGCGCGCCGCCGGGTCCAGGTCGAACCCGGCCAGCGTGCTTTCGACATCATCGTCTATGTCGAGATAGGACGCTCCGGCCGCGATGGCCGCACGGCGGACGATGTCCGCTGTCCGGTGAAACGGCCCCGCCCCGTTGATGACAAGATCGGACCCGGACACGGCCTGGGCCAGCGCCTTCGCATCGTAGAGGTCGAGCGTGCCGGCATCCACCTGCGCATCCGGAAAGAGCGATGCCGCGCGCCGCGCGCCCGCGCCGTCGATATCGAGAAGCCGAAAGCGCAACGAGTCGCGCTTCGATGCGGCCACGCCTTTCAGGAAGCGCCCTGTCATATCGCCCGCCGCCCCGATGACGGTCACATTCATCTGGTTGTCCGACATGGCCTCGATCCCCCTCGCTATCGCGCGTCACCTTTGCCGCGCAAACTGTTGACGGCCTGGTCCGGACAGGTCAAACGAAAATTGAAGCGGACTATAATTTTGGAGATCGTCGCATCGTAGCGCCTTTGAAAAAGCGGCTTGCGGCCTATCGCAAGCAATTGGTCGTTCATGCGGGAGAGCGTGTGGATTTCTGCGTCCACGCACCGGAGGGAGAGACCTATCAGGCCGACCTCGTGCGTGTGTGCCACGGCGATCCAACACCAGGCGGGCCGGGAACGATCCTGGACGAGATCGCGGCTGACTTCGCCAAGCACTATCCGGGCGCGCCGCAGCCTTTGGGCGCGGGGTCGTTCGGGCGTTTCGCTCTAGCCGACGGCCTGCCACAGCGTTTCACGCTGGCGATGGCATGCCAGCCCATGCTCGTGCGCGATACGGTTCAGACCATCGCCGATCTATCGGACGATGCCGGCCGCTCTCTCGCTCGGATCGAACTTGCGCCGGGCGGCCTGATGCGCGCGCAGATCGGCAATTTGGTCATTGTGATGGATATACCGCTGCCCCTTGATCGCTGGGCCTTGATCGGGCTTTCGGTCGACGGCACGGCGGGAACGGCCACGCTTCACCAGACCGTGCGGTCGGACGGTCCGGGCGATCTGGCCGCGCGTGCATCGGGCTCGACGACGGGCACATTGACCTTCGCGGCGCATCAAGGCCCGGCTCAGCTTACTCTCGCCTCGCAGTTCACGGACGGACCCCATGCGATGAGCGGGTTCAATGGCCGTCTCGAAGCGCCTTTGGTGCTGGAGGGTGCGCACGATCCTGCAACGATCGACTCCGCCCTGTCCGGCGAGACGATGGAGGTCGCCCTGCTGGCCGGGTGGGACTTCGGACGTGGACCCGCCGATGCCCATACGGTCGCCAGCCGCGTGGAAGGCAGACCGGACGGGCGTCTCTTCAATCTGCCGGTGCGCGCCGTGCGGGGCCTGCACTGGTCGGGACATATCCGCGATTTCGCCCAAGCGCCGGAAGAATATGCTGCGATCCATTTCCACGACACGGATCTCTACGACGCCGGATGGGAGACGGCTTTCAGCTATAATGTGCCCGACGACCTGCCAAGTGGTATATACGCCGCGCGGTTCAGGCTAGGCGAGGAAACCGACTACGCCGTCTTTTTCGTCACGCCGCGGCCCGGAACGAATTCGGCTGACCGACCCAAGGTCGCCTTCGTCGCGCCGACCGCGTCCTATCTCGCCTATGCCAACGAGGTCGTTCACGCGACCGCCATGGTCGCCCTGATGGGAGAGGACGCCCCGGTCCTGCCGGAGGTCCGTCAGACCATGGACACGCCCGCTTTCGGACGCTCCATGTACGAAGCCCACGACGATGGGTCCGGCGTCCATTATTCGTCCTGGCTCCGCCCGATCTGGAACCTGCGACCCGATACACGGCCCTGGGCTTTTCCGGCCGACACCAACATCACCTACTGGCTGGAACAACAGGGCGTGGCGTTCGACATCGTCACGGACCACGACATCCTGCGGTATGGCCACGAAGCACTCGCGCCTTACACAGTCCTGCTGACCGGGACCCATCCCGAATATCTCGATCACCGCATGTTCGATGCCTATGAGGAATATCTCGAGGACGGCGGACGCCTGATGTATCTGGGCGGCAACGGCTTCTACTGGAATGTCGGTTTCAGCGATACTTACCCCGAAGCGATGGAAGTCCGCCGTGCCGAAGACGGCAATCGGGGCTGGGTCGCGCCCTATGGCGAATATTACCAAGCTTTCGACGGCCGGATGGGCGGATTGTGGCGGCGTCAGGGACGACCGCCCAACCGTCTGGTCGGCGTCGGCTTCACGGCGCAGGGCTTCACGGACGCGACCTATTACCGACGCACGGACGCTGCCTCCGATCCGCGCTGTGCCTTCATATTCGACGGCTTAGACGGCGACATCATCGGGGCGCATGGCCTGCGCGGCGGCGGCGCGGCCGGCGAGGAGATCGACCGGTTCGACCCCGCTCTGGGGTCCCCGGCCCACGCCCTCGTCATCGCGACGTCGGAAGACCATCCTGAGGATGTCTTTCTCGCCAAGGAGGAGTTCCTCTTCACCCTGCCGCCCAATACCGACCCGCGCATTCGCGCCGACGTCACTTTCTTCGAAACTGAATCGGGCGGGGCCGTCTTTTCGACTGGGTCCATCGCCTGGTCCGGAGCCTTGTTCGGTGAAGGCACGCAAGGCGATATCTCGCGCATCACCGCCAACGTGCTGACACGCTTCTCCGACCCGACACCTTTCGATCCGCCGCCGCAGCCAGAGAAACTTCCAATCGAACCGCGCGGGTCCGTTCCCAGCGGGCAGCGTTTCTCGTGTTAGGCAGCGGCGATCCTGTGCGGTCCCGAACGCAATCCCGACGCCCCATCCAAGCACCACGCCCGTTAAAATCTGGCGCCAATAACCAGGACGCCTTTGGGCGCCGGGTCAGCTATCTACGCCTGTCCTTGACGGATCGATGCAATCTGCGCTGCACCTATTGCCTTCCCCTGGATGCCCGCTTCACACCGCGCGCAGATGTGTTGTCCGCGTCTGACTTGCTGCGGATCTCGGATGCCTTCATCCGCCGCGGCACCCGCAAGATACGCCTGACGGGTGGCGAGCCGCTTCTCCGTCCTGACATCGCCGACATCGTCAGGGGTTTAGGCCGGAGACTGGGTGATGATCTCGAAGAGTTGACCCTGACGACGAATGCCACCCGTCTGGCCATCCATGCCGACATGCTGGCCGAAGCCGGCATGCGGCGGATCAACGTCTCGCTGGACACGCTGGACCCCGAACGCTTCAAGCGCATTGCGCGCTTTGGGTCGCTAGATCGCGTACTGCAAGGGTTAAACGCGGCCCGCTCCGCCGGTCTGCGTGTGCGGATCAATACGGTTTTGATGAAGGGCGGGAACGAAGCCGAAATACCCGATCTTGTGGCCTGGGCTCATAGTCATGGCCACGATATCGCCCTGATCGAGATCATGCCGATGACAGGGGATGCGGACCGGTCGTCCTACCGCCCGATGACGGCACTCCAAACGGCCTTGCAAGCGCGCTTTCAGTTGCGGCACGAGACGCGCACGGATGCTCATCCGGGTCCGGCGCGCTTCGCCCGGTCGGAGGTGACAGGCCATCGGGTGGGTTTCATCAGCGCGCTGACGGATAATTTCTGCGCGGACTGCAACCGGATGCGCGTCACCGCGACCGGACGCATTTACATGTGCCTCGGCCAGGACGATCACGTCGATCTACGCGAGGCCCTCGCCGCGCCCTACCCCGAAGATGCGCTGGACGCGGCCATCGGCCGAGCCCTGTCGGGCAAACCGGAACGCCACAATTTCGACAAGGTCGGACGTGCGAGGCCCGAACGCTTCATGTCTGTCACCGGAGGATAGTCATGATCAGGCTCCGCTATTTCGGGAAAATGGGGGACCGCGCCGGACTGACAGAGGAAACGCTCGACTTGCCGCGCGACGCGCTGACGGAGGTGGGCCTTCGGGCTTGGATGGAAAGACGATATGGCGGCGGAGACTGGCAGGACGGTTCGGTCCGCCTGGCCATCGACGGTGTCATCGGCACCTGGCCCGACGAGCCGTCGCAGATGCGGGAAGTTTGCTTCCTGCCGCCTGTCAGCGGCGGCTAGGATGGCCGATCCCAACCCAGCCGCACATCCTGCAAGGCTGTGCCGTCTCGAACCCATTGCCATCGATGCACCTGCCTCGCTTTCTGACTTTGCGATGAGCGTCCCGGACGCAGGAGCGATCATGTCCTTTACCGGGCAGGTCCGACCCTTTCGCGAAGGCGTGGCTGTGAGTCATCTTCACTTGCAGGCGCACGACACGCTGACCAAGGCACTGATGACAGAGCGATTGGACTGGGCATGCGGGCATTGGTCGCTCGATGGAGGGTCGATGATCCACCGGATCGGCGACGTCGCGCGAGGCGACACGATCGTGCTGGTGGCCACAGCGTCCGCCCATCGGCGCGGGGGGGGGAAGGCCCCCGGGGAAAAGATGGGTTTAATAAAGAAAGAGGGCCCGGGTTTGGAAAGAGGAAAAAAAGGCCCACGGCGGGCGTGGGTGGGGGCCCCCGCCCC
>JBCCCX010000125.1:0-10009 GCA_039033275.1 Pseudomonadota bacterium
CAAATCGCCATTGGCCATCACTGGAGCGAACGAACTTGTCTAGGTATGACGCATGTATCGACATGCCTTCGGCACCGTCCATGACGCCAGACCCCGGTTTCATCTTCGCAATCTCGTGAAGAGATGTGCGACCTGTCGCCTGGTCGTTATCTAGAGACAGGATCGTGGAAGCGTGCGGCATCTGGAAAAAGAATTTCATCGCCTCGACCGTCGAGCGGACCTCGGCCATGATGTCGTCCCGACCCGTTTTCCGAACGTTAACGGGCGGTCCGAGATCCCAAACCCCGTCTTCATCCCAACAGTCGCGGACCGTGTCCCATTCACGATGGTTCACGGCATCTGTGTACCGCCGGACAAGATACTGGATAGCTGCCGCATCATCTCGTTGACGAGACGATGCGTATTCGACGCGGAAACTAGACTGCGCGCTCACATCGTCGCTCCACCGTTGACAAGAATGTTCTGGCCTGTGACCCATTTTGCATTGTCAGAAACGAGGAACGACACCACGCCCGCAATATCCTCTGGATGACCGATGCGATCGAATGGCGAGGTTCCGGCCGCCATGTCTTGAAGATGTTCCGGGGCATCGGCGAACATACCTGGCGCGGTTGGTCCTGGAATGACGGTATTTACTCGGATGCCCTTTGGCCCTAACTCTTTGGCGAGGACCTCGCCCATAGCCCTAACAGGCATTTTGGAAGACGCGTACAGCGACGTATCCTTCATGGGAAAGGACGCTGTCGAGGAGGATACGAAGATGATCGCGCCTCCCTCATTCATATGCTTCAATGTCGATTGGGTCAGGAAGAACGGAGCTTTGGCGTTCAACGCGTAAAGCCGGTCCCAGTCGGCCTCGGATACGTCCTGAAGGGGGCCACGCGTGGAAATACCGGAATTGTGGACCAGGGCGTTAACCGATCCAAACGACTCGATCGTCTGATCCAGTAATTTCTCTCTATGCTCATCAATTGTAACATCCGCCTGAACGGCGATTGCTTGACCTCCTGCTTTCTTGATTGACGCTACGACTTTCTCAGCCTCTGTAGAATCACTATGGTAATTGACTACAACTTGGTAACCATCTGACGCTAAGCGCTTGACGATGCCCTTTCCAATGCCTTGGCTCGAACCTGTTACGATCGCTGTTTTGTTTAAATCCGTCATGGCACCGCTCCTACAATTTGTATAACGATGTTATATAAACTTGGCCGTGCCTAAAGGTTCCAAGAAATCAGCAATAATCGACGCCGCGTTCGCTCTTGCTCGCCGGGAAGGCTCTGATGCTGTGACGGCTAGGAAGGTTTGCGCTGCTGCGGGAGTCACACCACCGACCCTGTATTATCACTTCAGCAGCCAAGAGGGTCTTCGCGAAGCGGTCGTAGAAGCCGCATTTGAAAGAGCCCTCGGCGAGACCCACAAAGAGACACTCCAAGACCCCGTTGCAGAGATCGTTCGCGGCTGGGATGCTTATGTTGCGTTTGCGAGTGCGGAACCCGCAATCTTCTCGATTATGAATGCCTCGATCATTTCTGACACGCTGCCAATGCCTGCCGCAATGGCTTTGCAGACATTATCAGAGCAATTCGAACAACTCGACCGTTGGAAAGGAAATCCTAAAGCGGCGCAGCAGGCTGCACTCACTGTCTGGGCCGCTGCACATGGAATAGCGACTATGAGCGCCGCTGCAGAATTGGGAGGCGTGCCAGTCGTTCCGCATATGTCCGCTGCGATGCGATCGGCTACATTGTCAACGGTCGGTCTAAGTGGTGTTGAAACCTGAAACTCAAATATTTGCCCAATTTATTGTTCAAAAACACTCTCACTGGAAACATTTCGTTTTCTCCAAGAGGTCAATGTCCAGAAAACTTGGCCACGAAGCGATTTAAAGACGGCGTACACCATTCTCCTCCGCACAAACGCGCGGTTCGGTCAGTATTTTATCTCCCAGATCAAATAGTAATCTCACATCCGTTCCGGCACTTTGATACCGAGCAGCCCAAGCCCATGCTCCAGCTGCTCCAGCGTGACCTTCGCCAAAGCCAACCGTGACGCCTGCACATCCGGTTCCACCCCGTCGGCCAAGATGGGGCAATGGGAGTAGAAGCGCGAGAAGGTTTGGGCGAGGTTGTAGACATGGTCGCAGAGGATGTGCGGGGCGCGTTTCTCGGCGGCTTGCGTCAGGGCGCGCGGATAGGCGTCGAGCGCGAGGACCAGCGCGGCTTCGGCCTCGTGGTCGGGCGTGATCGCGCCTGCCGCCACGCCGGTCTCCGCCGCCTTGCGCAGGATCGATTTGATGCGCACCGCCGCGTAGAGCAAGTACGGCCCCGTTTTGCCCTCGAAGGCGGTGAAGCGGTCCGGGTCGAAGACGTAGTTGGTCAGGCGGGCGTTTTGGAGGTCGGCGAATTTCAGGGCGGCGAGGCCGACCTTGCGGGCGATCTCCGCGCGCTCGGACGGGTCGAAATCCGCGCCGACGCCGGCCTCGGCCAGGCGCTTCTCGGCCGCCGACTGCATCGTCTCCAACAGGTCTTCGAGCCGCAGCACACCGCCGTCCCGCGTCTTGAACGGCTTGCCGTCCGCGCCGTTCATCGTGCCAAACCCGACATGCTCCATCTGGTCGCGCCGGAACCAGCCCGCGCGGGCGGCGGCGCGGAAGACCTGCTCGAAGTGGTTCGCTTGGCGTTGATCCACCACGTAAAGCAGCAGGTCGGGGTCGATCTGATGCTTGCGGTCGATGAGCGTAGCGAGGTCCGTCGTCGCATACAGCACAGCCCCCGTGCGGGCCTTGACCATGAGCGGCGGCGTGCCCTTGCGGTTCTCCTGGTCGTAGTCCGGATCGACGTCGATAATTAGCGCGCCGTCGTCTTCGCGGGTCAGGCCCTGTGCATCCAAATCGTCGATCATGCCGGGGATGAGCGGATCGACGCACATCTCCCCGTTCCACAGGTCGAACTCCACGCCGAGGCGGCCATAGCCATCCTTCAGCGCGGCGACGGAGACATCGATGAAATGGTCGAGTAGCGCGCGGTAGCCGCGCCGTCCCGCCTGCAGCTCCGCCGTGGCGAGGCGGGAGCGTTCCATGCGGGCCTCGTCCGACTTGGCGGAATTAGACGCCTGCGGGTAGAGCCGTGCGAGGTCTTCCATGGTGACGGGCGATTCGGACGGATAATCACCCTCGTGGGCCTCGTCGAAATAGGGCAGATCCGGCTGCTCGGTTTCCAGCTCGCTGATCAGGTGACCCATTTGCAGGCCCCAATCGCCCAGATGGGCGTCGCCGATGACCGTATGGCTCCGCGCGCGCAGGATGCGCTTGAGCGCCTCCCCGATGACTGCGCTGCGCAGGTGACCGACATGCATGGGCTTGGCGACGTTGGCGCCGCCATAGTCGATCACGATGGTCAGCGCGGACCCGGCCGCGAGGTCGCGAACTGGATCGGCTGCGATGGCCCGCGCCGTCTCCGACAGGGCCTGCCCCGACGGTGTGACGTTCAGAAAGCCCGGCCCGGCGACCTCCAGCGAAGCCAGCATGGGATGGTCAGACAGGCGCGCGGCGATAGCGGTCGCGATGTCGCGGGGATTGGCCTTTTCGCCGCGCTTCTTGGCCGCGCCAGCCGCCGCCATGGCGCCGTTGCATTGAAACGGCGCATCCCCTTTGGAACTTTCCACGACCGCGCCGAGCGCCGGATCGTGGCCGAGCGCCGCGAAGGCGTCGCCGAACGCCTTGGACAGGCGGGCTTGGAGCGTCATCGGATTAGCCTTGGCCGGCATTCACGCGGAAACGGCTGCCGCTATTGTTGAATTCGCGCTGTTCCGGGGTGACTTCGAAACCGACGAGGATCTCGAAGTTCTCACCCGAGGTCGTGTCCGTGGCCCGGGCGATGGAAAAGTCCTCCACCGACTGGGTGATGGTCACGCGGTCCGCTCCTTCCGGGAAGGTGACCTGCAAGGGGAAGGTCTGCTTGTCGATCACGGCGATGTTCTTGCGCGTTATGGCGACCCAATACTGGTAGACGGCTTCAGCCTGCCCTTCGGCGGCGGGACCGCGGCCCAGATTGAAGGTGATATCCACATCGCCCGTGATCGGATTGTTGCCGACATAGCGGCAGAGCGAGCGCACGCTTTCGATCTCACCGGTGAAGCCGACATTGCCGAAGGACTGGCCGTCCCCGCGGAATTCCACGATGCGCGAGGCGTCGAACAGGGCGAAGGCGCGCGGGCATGGCCCGGCATTGCGTTCGCCCGCTTCGCCGAATTCGAGCACTTCCTGAGTGGAGCGGCACCCGGACACGGCCAGCGCCGCCGCCAGGGCTCCCATCAGGGCGATTTGGGTGAACTGTTTCGTCATAGGATCACAATCGTGAGAGGTTCGCCCCTGCACCTGCCCTTGCCCCCGGCGGACGGCCCGCGCGTGTCAGGCTGCGCCTTGGCAGGATCGCGGCATGTCTGTTAGGGCGCTTCCTAACCGCCGGGTCGGAGCGGCGCAACAACCGCGGGCGGCCGTCCGGCCCATATGACGCAAGCTTAAGATTAGGGTGCTCCATGACGGCTCCGCGAAAGAAGAAAACGGTCCTGCTGGCAAGCCCGCGCGGCTTCTGCGCCGGGGTCGACCGGGCGATCCAGATCGTCGAGGAAAGCCTGAAGAAGTACGGCCAGCCCGTCTATGTCCGGCACGAGATCGTGCACAACCGCCATGTCGTGAACCGGCTGGAGGGGCTCGGCGCCATTTTCGTTGAGGAACTGGACGAGTGCCCGGACGACCGACCGGTCGTCTTCTCCGCCCACGGCGTGCCGAAATCCGTCCCGGCCGCGGCCGCCGCGCGGGAGATGAACTTTCTCGACGCGACATGCCCGCTCGTCTCCAAAGTGCATGTGGAGGCTGAGCGCCACCACAAGGCGGGCAAGCACATCCTGCTGATCGGCCATGCCGGCCACCCGGAAGTCGTCGGCACGATGGGCCAGCTCGAGCCCGGCGAGATCACGCTGATCGAGACGGAAGAGGACGCCCTGACCTACCGGCCCGCCGATCCCGACAATTTGGCACTGGTGACGCAGACCACCCTGTCGGTGGACGATACGTCCGCCCTGATCGCGATCCTGCGGTCGCGCTTCCCGACCCTCGCCATGCCCTACAAGGAGGACATCTGCTATGCGACGACCAACCGCCAGGCGGCGGTCAAGACGATCGCGGAGAGCTGCAACCTCCTGCTCGTGATCGGCTCGGTCACCTCCTCCAATTCCAAGCGCCTCGTGGAGGTCGGCCTGAAGGCCGGGGCGGGCGAGGCCTATCTGGTCAGCTCGGCCAATAGCATCGACTGGCGCGCAGTGGACAAGGCGCGGACGATCGGCCTGTCGGCAGGCGCGAGCGCGCCGGAATATCTCGTGGACGGCGTCCTCGCCGCCTTGCGCTCGCGCTACGAAGTGGATGTGCGCGAGATCAAGGTGACGGAGGAGAATGTCGTCTTCCGCCTGCCGCGCGAGCTGCTGCCGGCAAAGCCCGCCGCGTGAGCGGCAAGACAGGCGCGGGCCTGGACGATTTCTTACCCGGCGAGCTGGACGGTGCATTGTTAATCTACACGGACGGAGCGTGCTCCGGCAATCCGGGCCCGGGGGGCTGGGGGGTGGTCATGTATCACGGCAAGCGCACGAAGGAGCTGAAGGGCGGCGAACGCGCCACGACCAACAACCGCATGGAGATGCAGGCCGTGATCGAGGCGCTGCGTGCCATTAAACCCGGCTTTGCGGGCCGGACAGTCCTGTTTTCCGATTCGACCTACGTCCTGAAGGGGCTGCAGGAATGGCTGCCGGGCTGGAAGCGCCGGGGTTGGAAGACGGCGGCCAAGAAGCCGGTCAAGAATGCCGACCTCTGGCGGGAACTGGACGCGCTGGCGTCCGTGCGCGACATAGATTGGCGCTGGGTGAAGGGCCATGCGGGCGATCCGGGCAATGAACGCGCGGATGAGCTGGCCCGCGAAGGCATCCCGGCGCGGCGCAAAACCCAGAAGGGCAAAGGATGAGACCCTAGGCTGAGAGCCCGGCGGGCCCAGACCGCGTCAGCCCGCTAAAGTCATCCTACTGGAATCATCCTTGGGGCGCGCCGCCATCCTTGGAGAAGCGGTAGCGCAGACTGACCGCACCGTCGGGCGGATCGACGATTTCAGTCCGGAATTCCAGCGCGCCGCGCCCGTCGATCCGCGCGGGCTGCGTCTCTACGAACCATTGCAGCAGCCCTTGCCCGTCCACATCGTGCAGGGACAGCTCGATCAGGGGCACGGCTTGCTCGCTCCGGGTCAGGTTGCGCACGCGGCTGTCCACACGGATGACCGGCGCGCCGTCCACCAGCACGGTGCGCGCTTCCGGCGGTTCGATGTCCAGCCCGCCCGCGCGGACCTCGACCCCGACCATGCGGTAGACCGAAGCCATTTGCGGAATGCGGTTCACGATCGCCTGGCGGTTGAACCAGGCGATGATCGCCGCCAGCGCGACCAGCACCAAGGCTGCCGCCCAGATGATGCGGATAGTGCGCATCCGCCGGGCGAGCTTCTCCCGGTCGGCCCGGTCGCGCATCATGGCATCCGCCCCGACCGTCGCCGTGGGCCGCATCAGGGGCGCGTCCGGTCCGGGCGATACGGCCTCGGCCTCATGGGCTGTGTCGAGCGGGGCGTCGTCGCCGGATGGCGGCTCGGGCGGTGCGGGAACCGGAACGGGGCGGCTTGCCAGCGTGTCAACGGGCATGGGCGCGGACGCGTCCCACGTCGCACCGCACCGCGCGCAGCGCACGCTGCGCCGGCGTGTGCCGAAGCTTTTCGGATCGGTCTTGTAGCGCGTGCCGCATTCCGGGCAGGACAGGACGAAACCGCTCACAGTGAGATTCCCTCCTTCATGCGTCAGCTCCCCAAATGCGCATCCGCCTGCGCCGTGCTGCACGGTTGTTCTTGACCACGCCGCCCGGATTGTCCAGCCAACCCTCCAGCCTTATCGCCCCCGCTTTGCCACCGGAGACCGCCCCGATCCCCATGCCACCCTCCGCTTCCACGACGCGACCGCCGGTTCTGGAACTCCAGCGCATCGGACTGCGCTACGGGCGCGGCGAAGACGTGCTCTCAGGTGTCGACCTGACCCTGCAGCCCGGCAGCTTCACTTTCCTGACCGGCGCGTCCGGCGCCGGGAAGTCGAGCTTGCTGAAACTGTCCTATCTGTCGCTGAAACCGTCGCGCGGACTGATCCACCTTTTCGGCCAGGACGTGTCGGAGCTGAAGCCCGCCGCGCTGCAGAAGCTGCGCCGCCGGATCGGCGTGGTCCTGCAGGATTTCCGCCTGATCGACCACCTCTCGGTCTGGGAAAATGTCGCTCTGCCGCTACGTGTGGCGGGCCGCGCACGCGCCGACTATGTTCCTGACGTGAACGAGTTGCTGAACTGGGTCGGGCTGGGCCACCGGGTCGATGCCCTGCCGCCGACCCTGTCCGGCGGGGAGAAGCAGCGCTGCGCCATCGCCCGTGCCGTGATCGCCAAGCCGGAGTTGCTGATCGCGGACGAACCGACTGGCAATGTCGATCCGGGGATCGGCGCGCGCCTCCTGCGCCTGTTTGCGGAAATGAACCGGCTGGGCACCACCGTGCTGATCGCGACGCACGATCTGGGCCTGATCGACGAGGTGCCGGCCCGCACCATCCATCTCGACAAGGGCGTGCTGGGCGAAGGGCTCGGACCTCTCAAGGCCGCCTAAGCGTGGAAGCCCAGCCCGTCATACGCCCGCCCGCGCAGCAGGCCCTCTTGCCGGACCGGCCCGAACAGGGACGCGCCCTGCTGACGGTCCTAATCGTCATGGCGTTCCTCGCCGCGCTCGCCCTGCTGTTCTCGCGCGGGGCGGACCGCCTGTCGGAACGCTGGAGCGCCCAGCTCTCGCAAAGCTCCACCGTGCAAGTGCTGCCGACTTCCGAAGCGGTGCGCGACGAACAGATGCAGGACGCGCGCGAGGTGCTGCGTACTGCCCTGCCCCGCGCCGAGTTGACCGTGCTGAGCCGCGCGGAAGCGGGCGCGCTGATCCAGCCTTGGCTGGGCGACACGGCCCTGCCGCCGGACCTTGCCGTGCCGGGCGTGATCCGCATCGACAGCGCCGCCGCCCTGCCGCGCGACACGCTGGAGCGCCAGTTCGCCGAACGCGGCCTGTCTGTCGCCATCGACGATCATTCGCGCTTCTCCGGCGACCTGAAGCGCACGGTCGGGCGGCTTGTGGCGCTCGGCGCGGCGCTGGTCGCACTGGTCGGGCTTGCAGCGACGGCCGTGAGCATGTTCGCCACACGCGCCGGCCTCGCGTCGCAGCGCGATATCATCCACGTCCTCGTCCAGGCCGGGGCGACCGACGGTTTCATCGCCCGGCTGTTCTTGGGCCAGGCGGCACGGCGCGGTATCATCGGTGGCACGATCGGCGCGGGATTGGCCGCCTTGCTGTGGCTGTTCGTGTCCATCGGACCCGGACAGGGCAGCGTCGGCTGGCGCGGGATCGGTCATGGCGGGGTCGGCGACGGCCTGTCTGACCTCCTCGCCCTGCTCTTGCTGTGCGGCCTGTTCGGCCTGATCTGCGCGGCATCAGCGGGCTGGGCCGCCACGCGGCAGCTCGCGGTGGAACGGCGGCGCGCATGAGCCGCAGTGCGAAACTCAAACGCCAGGGCGGCGGCGTGCGGCGGCTCCTCTCCTTTCTCGTCGTCCTGACGGTTGGTGCCCTGGTGGCGGGCTTCGTCGCCTTCGCCTTCCATGTGGACGGACTCGCCGCGCCGGAGGATTTGCCCAAGGCTGACGGAATTGTCGTCTGGACGGGACCGGGTGGCGGACGGCTGGAAACGGCCGGCGCGTTGCTGCGGAGTCGGCATGGCGAGCGACTGCTCGTATCCGGCGTCAATCCGAGCCTGTCCGAGGAGGCCCTGTCGGACCTGGTCGGCGTGTCGGAGGACAAGGCCGCCTGCTGTCTCGACATCGACTATGCGGCGCTCGACACGCGCGGCAATGCGCGCGAGACCGCGCAGTGGGCCGAAGCGCTGGGCTATGAGCATGTGCTGCTGGTGACGTCCGCCTACCATATGCCCCGCGCGCGGATCGAGATCAGCCACGAGACGGGCCTGCTGCGCATCACGCCCGTCCCGGTCCGCCCGGACGTGCCGTCCGACTGGTGGCGCGACCGCGAGCGGTTCCAGAGGCTCTTCGGCGAATACGGCAAATATCTGATGGTGGTCGCGCGCGGCCGGGGCGAGCAGGAAAAGGCGCGTGAGCCTGTCTTGCCAGAGGCACCCCTGTCGGAAAGCGACGCGTCGGGTTAATCGTCCCGCCCGAAATTGGGCTCGTCCTGGCCGCTCTCGACGATGCGGCGGCGTATGTCCCGCGTCTTGGCGAAGTGGTCCAGCAGCGTGTCGCCTTCGGACCAGCGGATGGCGCGCTTGAGCGCCGTCAGGTCTTCGATGAACCGGTCCACCACCTCCAGCGTCGCCTCGCGGTTGGACAGGAAGACGTCGCGCCACATGACGGGATCGGAGGCCGCGATGCGGGTGAAGTCGCGGAAACCGCCGGCGGAGAACTTCACAACCTCGTCGCCGGTCACCGTTTCCATGTCCACGGCCGTGCCGACCAGCGTGTAGGCGATCAGGTGAGGCACGTGGCTTGTCGTGGCCAGAACCGTATCGTGTCGCGCGGCATCCATCAGTACCACGCGCGACCCCAGCGCCTCCCAGAACACCTTTAGTCCCGGCAAGGCGGGATCGTCTTCCTCGAGCGGCAAGAGGATGCACCAGCGGTTCTCGAACAGCTCCGCGAAGCCCGCCTCGGGTCCGGAGAATTCCGTGCCCGCGATCGGGTGGCCCGGAATGAAGGCCACATCGTCGCGCAAGTGCGGGCGCACCGCTTCGATCACCGCGCCCTTGATGGAGCCGACATCGGTCAGCACCGCGCCCGGCTTCATCACGGGCAGCAGCTCGGCCGCGACATCCGCGATCTTGGCGGGCGGCACGCAGAGCACGACCA
>JBCCCX010000126.1:0-9957 GCA_039033275.1 Pseudomonadota bacterium
AATCCGGTACTTTCCTTGGAAGCGATTGATGATCAGTTAAATGTACCCAATGATTTTGGCGAATATACGGCCGAAGGGCGGCATTGGGTCGAGCCCCGCGCCCAAGACATGTCCGACCGACAAAGGTGGGTCGCGAAAACGGAAGACAGCTCATGAATACCCCTCGTCAAGAGGCACAGGGCGGGCAAGTTCCCGTCAACATCGCAATTCTGGTCGTCAGCGATACACGCACGCTCGCCACCGATACTTCGGGGCAAACGCTCGAAGCCCGTATCGTCGATGCGGGCCACTGCGTCGTGGAACGTCGAATTGTACCCGACGATGTAGCTCGCATCCGCAATGCAGTATCGGAATGGATCGCGGACCCGCAGGTCGACGTGGTCATTTCCACGGGCGGAACCGGGCTGACGGAACGCGACGTGACCCCGGAAGCCGTACGTCCCCTGCTCGACAAGGTCATCGAGGGATTTTCCGTCATCTTCCATCAGGTCAGTTTCAAGAGCGTCGGCCTGTCCACGCTCCAGTCCCGGGCCTTTGCGGGTTTGGCCTCCGGGACTTTCGTCTTCTGCCTTCCAGGATCGCGGGGCGCCGTGAAAGACGGGTGGGACCACGTGATCGTCCACCAACTCGATAGCCGCTACCGACCCTGCAACCTTGTCGAGTTGATGCCCCGTCTGGCCGGCCGGTGACCCGCGACCTCACCCATATCGGCCCGGACGGGCGGGCGCGCATGGTCGATATCGGCAACAAGGACGTGACGGACCGCGAGGCCGTGGCGCGGGGGCGGCTGCGCCTGTCCGAGGCGGCGCTCGCCCAGTGCCTGTCCGGAACGTCCCGCAAGGGCGACCCGCTGGCCGTCGCCGAACTGGCCGGCATCATGGGAGCCAAGCGCACGGCGGACCTTATTCCGCTTTGCCACCCTCTGCCCCTGACAGCCGTAGAGGTGCGCATCGAACCGCAGAAGGATGTTCCAGCGCTCATCGTAACCGCCACTGTGCGGACATCGGGCCGGACAGGCGTGGAGATGGAGGCGCTGAGCGCGGCCAGCATTGCCTGCCTGACTCTCTACGACATGCTGAAATCCGTCGATAAGGCGATGGTCATAGAGGGACTCGCCCTGGTCTCGAAATCCGGTGGCACGTCGGACGGTTATCAGGCCGCCGCGCCGTGAACGCACCGATACCGCTGGAAGATGCGTTGGCCCATGTGGCGGCGCATGCACCTGCATTCGCGCAGGAGACCGTCGCCCTGGAACAAGCCCGGGACCGCATTCTCGCTGCACCTGTCGTCGCGGCCACAACCCGTCCCGATGCCGCGCTTTCTGCGATGGACGGGTATGCGGTGCGATGCACCGATGTCGACGTGGCGGGACGAACACTGGAGGTCATTGGCGAGGTTCCGGCAGGTCGGCCCTTCGATGGGTCTCTCGGACCAGGTCAGGCGGTGCGGATCTTCACGGGCGGCGTCCTGCCCGACGGGGCGGACCATGTTGTGATGCAGGAAGAGGCGGAACGCGACGGATCGGAAGTGCGCTTCGCCCAGGCCTATCGTACGCCTCGCTTCGTGCGGCCCAAAGGGCTTGATTTCGAACGGGGCGACCGACTTCTCGACAGCGGACGACGGCTCGGCCCCGGCGAACGCGTACTGCTCGCCGCCGCCAATGTCGATCAGGTCACGGTCCGTCGCCCCTTGCGAGTCGGCATCGTGACGGGCGGCGACGAACTCGTCCCAGTCGGCACGCCCCTGCGCCGGGGGCAGTCCGTCGATGCCAACAGTTTCGGTTTGGCCGGAATGATCCAAGATCTCGGCGGGGTGCCCGTCGCCATCCCGATGACCCGCGATGACGCAAAATCCATCGAAAACGCTCTCGCCCACGGATCGTCCTTACAAGGGTCTTCCCCCCAAAGACCCGTCACCGACATCCTGCTCGTCGTCGGAGGCGCTTCGATCGGAGATCGCGACCTGATGCGCCCCAAGGCCTTTGCGCTAGGTTACGTCCCCATATTCGAGCGGGTTGCGGTCCGGCCTGGCAAACCGAGCTGGCTGGCGGTCCATCCGGACGCCAGTCGTCCGCCCATTCTCGGCCTACCCGGCAACCCCGCCTCGGCCATGGTCTGTGCCCGTCTGTTCCTGTCCGTTTTGATGGCACGTCCTTGGCAGGACTCTGTCACGGCAGGCCGGTTGGACGAACCGCTCCCCGCGAATGGCCCGCGCACGGCCTTCCTGCGGGCGCGCCGGCATGTCGATAACGACGCCGTCGTCAGGCTCACGGCGGAAGCCCGGCAGGATAGCAGCCTCGTCACGCCGTTGGCTTGGGCGGATACGCTCATCTGGCGCGAGGCGAACGCACCCGCCGCGGCCGCCGGAACCCGCGTCGATATTCTACCCTTTTCCGCGCGATAAAGCCTGCGCATTGAAGGGACTCGCATTTCTCTTTTTCGCCACCGCGCTGATCTACGCGATGGTGGGCTTTGGCGGGGGGTCGACCTATACAGCCCTACTGGTGCTGTGGGGTGTGCCGTTCGCCATCCTGCCGCTGATATCGCTGAGCTGCAATATCGTCGTCGTTACGGGCGGAGTCTGGCGCTTCCGGGCCGCCCAAGCCCTTCCCGCGAAAAAGCTCGTCTGGTTGCTGGCCGGGTCGGTCCCGGCGGCGTGGATCGGAGGGCAACTGCCGATCGGGGAGTTCGCTTTCGTGCTCGTTCTCGCCGTCGTCTTGGCGATTGCAAGCGGACTGATGCTGGTCCGGCCCGTTTCGACGGTCGAAAGCGAGACGCCTTGGAGACGCGGAACGTCGATGGGCGTCGGCGCCGGGCTCGGCGCGGTCGCGGGCGTGGTCGGCATCGGCGGAGGCATAATCCTGGCTCCACTATTGCACCTGACGGGATGGGACACGCCACGTCGCATTTCGGGCGCGTGCAGCCTGTTCATCCTCGTCAATTCCGTATCCGGGCTGGCCGGGCAGATCGTCAAACGCGGCGGCGGCCTGGCGGTCGCTGACTTGCTGCCCTACTGGCCAGTCTTGGCAGCCGCACTGATCGGAGGACAGATCGGCTCCTGGATCGGGTCCGAACGCCTTCCATCGCGCCCGGTCCGAATCCTTACCGCCTTGGTCGTGCTGGCCGCATCACTGCGCCTGTTCGCGAGCGCGCTTAGCGGCATCTCATGACACGGATCTGACGTAAGCCTCCATGGCTGCCAACGCCGTCTCGTCCTGCAGGGCTTCGAGGAAGGCGACCTGTTCGGCTTCCAGCCCCGCCTCGATTTCCGCAGCCGCTTGGGCGCGAATCAACCGCTTGGCCAGGGACACGCCGATGCGCGGCCGGGCTGTCAGCTCCGACGCTCTCGCCATCGCCAGTTCCATGACGTCGTCGGCCGTCTCCGTGACGATACCAATCTCCAAAGCTCCGGCGGCGTCGACGACGCGTCCACGCAGGATGAAGTCCGTCGCGGCGGCTCGTCCGATCAGGGCCGACAGGCGCGTGGTGCCGCCCGCCGCCGGAAAGATGCCGATACTAGTTTCCGGCAGGCCGATCGCGCCGACATCGGTTTGCGCCAGCCGGATATCGCAGCACAGCGCCAATTCCAGTCCGCCGCCCATGCACATGCCGTTGATCGCGCAGATGGTCGGTATGTCCAAGCCGGCGACATAACGCGTCAGACGGATCAGTGCGCCGGCATGCAGGTCGTTGGTGGTGAGAGTGCCCTTGCGTGCATGCTTCGCCAAGCCCGCAATGGCGGAGACGTCGTAGTGCCGAATGAAGAGCGACCCGCGACCCGTGATGATAAGACAGTCAGGATCATTTCCTTCGATCAATGTCGTAAGACTATCGAGAATGTTCTGACACATCGCGTCGTCGATGAAACCGGGCGGGTCGATTTCCAAACGGAGTATGGCCGTCCTACCTCGCATCTCTGTTTTCATGACGCGGTCTCCTTGAGCATTTCCTCTATCCAAAACAATACAGGAGCCGCGAGGCCCCTGCTGGCTTTCTGATCTGGTGTCGAAACTCAGAAGCCTTTGCGCAAGGTGACGCCATAGGTGCGCGGGTCGTTGGCAAAGCCGGAATAGGAGCCTGCCTGAACCACGGACGGGAATGCGAAGACGACGAACTCGTCATCGAACAGGTTCCGGCTCCAGACGCTGAGATCCAAATCATCGGCCAGTTCGATACCAGCAGACATGTTGACGAGATTCACAGCATTGGAGAACAGCGCACCGACCTGGGCATCGAGAACGGGATCGTCCTCGAATGCACTGCTGCTCTGATATTGATAGTCCCCGCGGATATAGGCGTCACGGCCTCCGATCTCGAAGTCGTAATTGCCGCCGATCGAGATATTCGTCTTGGCAAACTGGGCTGGAGTCTCTCCCGACAGGTCGCCGAAGGAGGAGTCAGGGAAGCTGTCGAATTTGGGATCGAGGAACGTGCCCGCAAAGTTCAGGGTCAGCGCATCCGTGGGTTGCCAGGTCGTTTCGATCTCGAGACCCTGGGTCGATTGCTCGCCCGCATTGGCAAGGCCGAAGCCGGTGCCGAGGAAGACGAAGGACTGGAAATCCTCAATGGTCTGATCGAACACGTCGAGGCTGAAACGGAAATTGTCGAACCGTCCCTTGATGCCGATTTCAAACACTTCCGCGCTTTCAGGGCCGGCAAAGCGCGTACCGGATGCCAAGTTGGTCGACAGTAGACCGGCCGCCGTGATTGCGGGGAAGTCGGAGATGAACGGGCGGCTATCCCGGCTGAGGTTCCAGGATGTCGCCTTGAAACCGGTCGCATAGGACGCGTAGACGTTGAGATTGTCCGTTGCGTCGAAGGCGGCGCGCAAGGTGTAGGTCAGGTCGTCATCCTTCGACCGGCCATTCTCGACGGCGTTCGGAAAATCGAGGAATTGAGGAAAGACCTGCAACCCTTGCAAACCTGCCACCGCAGCTGGCCCGAAGAGCGGGACGAGCGGCGAGAAATCGATCTGGGAATAGACGTCCGTGGTTTGGATATTGTGGAATACGTCTTTGCGGTCTTCGGTATAGTTCAACCCTGCCGTAAGGGTCAGTCGATCCGTCGCTGCGAAGTCGACCGTGCCGAACACGGACCAGGACTCATTGTCCTGTCCGCTGGCTTCCGTCAGACCTTGTCCCTGTTGGAAGAAAGTCCCGTTCGGAAGGCCAAAAGCGGCCTCGAGCACGCCGGAAGACGCCCCGGCCGCGCCGAGCAGGATGTCAATGTAGCCCCGGGCCTGCGAGCCCCAAGTTACCTCATCGGTGATCCGGACGTCCTCGTTGAAGTAATAGGCCCCGACCATCCAATCGAAGCGGCTGTCGCTAGGGTTGGATGTCAAACGGAATTCCTGCGTGAACGTATCGAGTTCCGAAGTGTTCGGGTTGGGGTTGAGGAGGTCGAGACTGGTATAGTCGACGTCCTGGACATTTTCGTTGTCCGTTTTGCGGTAGGCCGTGATGGATGTCCCCGTCGCGAAGCCGAAATCGTAATCGACCTGACCGGATATGCCGTAGACTTCATTCTCGTTGGCGGTCTCGGAGTTGTTGAAGACCTGGCGAGAGAAAGGATTTTCCGGATCGATCGCACCGCCAAGAGCGAAGACCGCCGCACCCGTGGGACCGTTCACGAGGTTAGCCGCACCGCAACATAGTTCATCAAATTGGTCGTAGTCCCCGATGATCCGGACGCTCAGATTTTCGTTTGGTTCGACCAGTAACTGCCCGCGCAGCGCGAAACGGTTCCGGTTGTTGATATCGTCCCCGGTTCCGAGATCTTCAACGAAGCCGTCCCGGCGATTGTAGCTACCGAACAGGCTGTAGGCCACGGACTCGCTGATCGGCCCGGTAATATCCCCGGACAGGCGGATCGCGTCGTAATTGCCATAGGTGGCTTCGACGCTGCCACCGAATTCGAACTCCGGTGCCTGCGTGACGATGGACACGACGCCGGCAGAGGCATTCTTGCCGAACAGTGTCGATTGCGGTCCGCGCAGGACTTCGACCCGTTCAATATTTGGCAGGTCCGACAATGCCGCGGCAGAGCGCGATCGGTAAACCCCGTCGATGAAAACGCCCACCGATGGCTCGATTCCCGCATTGTTCGCTCCGTTGCCGAAGCCCCGGATGATGAAGTTCGTGGCATTCGACAGGTTGATCTGCGTCACCTGGAGGGACGGAACCACGGACTGCAGATCAAGCAAGTCCTGTATCTCCGCCCGCGCGATCTCCTGCTCACCGACGACCGAGACGGCAATCGGGATATCCTGTAGCGTCGTCGCCCTTTTCGTTGCCGTGACGATGATCTGATCTTCGACATCTTGAGCGGTTGCCGGGCTGGCGATCGCCCCTGCCGCAAGGACCGCTGTCAGGCAGGACGACATCATGAGTTTACGATTGTGGTGCATTTGAACACTCCCCTTAATGCAGCGCAGGTCCGAGCCACGGGAACACTCGGCCCCGGCAACCCGCATGCGTCATTTGCTGGACACTTCGCGATTAACCATCTTCACGGGGTACTGAAAATGTCCTAACAGTACCGCTAGGAGCATTTCAAGACATGTCAATGCCTTGCAACCAGATTGAATAATGTTTTCCGGGGGTGTGTTGTATTGACAACGGTTGAAGCGAGAGCCTGTTATCCGACCGGGATGCCTCTTTTAGGGTCTCTGGCCTGGCTCTTGCCCGCATTCCTGTCCGCATGCGCCGAGGCGAAGTCTGCGTCCTGGGACGATACTTACATGGCGGATGCGTTCGGGAATACGGTTCGGGCCACGTTCCGCGACGACACGTTCATCGACATGTACTTCGAACCCGGAGGCGGTTTCACAGACAGCCTTGGCCGCTCCGGAGACTGGGGGATCACGGATGACGGCCAACTCTGCCTGCATATTGGCGGGATCAGCGATTGCAACACAGCCCGTCGCCCGCATGTCGGAGATGTCTGGGAACAGACGGATACGGAAGGAAACTGGGCCCGCATTTCCGTCAGCGACGGCCGATGGCCCAGTTAACGCCAGACGCCCACCCTAGAAGCGAAAGACGAATTCTACAGGAGACCAAGATGAAGATTGATTCCGACGACGAGACGACGTTCAACGCCGCTATGGCCCTCATGGATGCGGTCAACGCCCACGACAAGGCGGCTTTCGCCGACACTCTGCATGACGACATACACTATGCCTTCCTGCATCAGGGCCACCACGCCGCAAACGGGAAAGCCGAGGTGCTGGACGCCTGGAACGGCATGATGGCGATGATGCCGGACATCCAGGAGGAGATTACGGAGGTGATCGTGCGCAAGGATCTTGCTCTCGTCTACTGGAACATGTCGGGACGTCTGTCCGGTCCGCTTCCGCTAGGCTCAGGTTATGCTGTTCCCGAAAGCCCGCAGGATCCCGTGACGACTAATGGCGTGGACATCTTCCTGATCCGCGACGGCAAAGTCATCCGCAAGGACACATTGCTCGATGTGGGGGTCTGGTTCGAGGCCTTCGGCGACATCGTGCAACGTCCGGCATAATCCGATGAAGATTTCAGAATATAAGCGACACGATGCAACCGGCCTCGCCGCGTTGATCCGTGAGGGGCAGGTAACAACCGCAGAGGTGACGGACTGCGCGCGGGACGCGCTATCCGAGGCGCAGGATGCGCTCAATTGTCTTGTCGAGCTCTATGATGCGCCGCGGACCGGCTCGGACGCGAAGGACGCGCCGTTCCACGGTGTCCCGATCGTCTACAAGGATGCCGGGGCGCATGAGGACGGCGTGCTGCAGGAAGTGGGCAGCCGCCTAGGGAAGGGCCTTCCAGCGACAGGCGAAACCCTGTTCGCCACCCGGCTGAAGGCCCTCGGCGTCACCAATATGGGCCGGGCGACGACGTCTGAGCTAACCTATGCGACCGTCACGGAGACCTCGGCTTACGGCGCGACGCGTAACCCGTGGAACCCAGACCACTCGCCCGGCGGGTCGAGCGGTGGATCGGCCGCCGCCGTGGCGGCCAGGGCCGTTCCGCTCGCCCAAGCCACGGATGGCGGCGGCTCGATTCGGGTCCCGGCGGCCTGGACGGGTCTCGTCGGTCTGAAACCGACGCGTGGTCGAGTCAGTTGGGCACCGGGCGCGGGCCATGTCCTGATGGGCATGGCCGAACAATTCGGCCTATGCCGCTCGGTCCGCGATGCCGTGGCGCTTCTCAAAGCCGTGCAGGGTCCGGTTCCCGGCGACCCCTACGCCGTACCCGCCCCGTCGTTGGACGCGGATGCAATCATGCGGACGGACCCTTCGGGCCTGAAGATCGGATATCTGCCGGACTCCTGGATGGACGGTCATGCCGTCGATCCCGAATGCCGCAGGGCTGCCAAGACGGTCGCCGATGCGCTCCAGGAGGAAGGTGCACATGTCGAGCCGGCGACCATCAATGTCGCCGGCATACCGATCGTGGACGCCGTGACTGATGTCTGGTGTGGACAGATCGCCCTGATCGTGGATCAGGTCGTCGCCGCCACGGGCCGTGATCCGGAAACCCACCTCGACCGGGCATTGTTCGACGTCTATCGTCACGGCGCGTCGCTGTCGGCCGCCGATATCTTCAAGGCGCAGGTCGTGTTCAACGCCTTCGTGCGGGCTGTTTCCGCCGCGACGGCCGATTACGATCTTCTCGTTACTCCGGCCACGGCAGTTCCTGCCCCGCCCATAGGATCGCTTGACGCCACGACGTTCGACGGCGGAGCCTATGCGTGGACACGTGCCGTATTCGCCCCCGCCCCCTTCTCCGCGACATTCAACCTGACAGGAGAACCGGCCCTGTCCATGCCCACGGGCCTGAATGCGGAGGGGCTTCCGCTGGGTGTGCAGATCGTTGCGCCACAAGGACAGGACGAACGCGCGCTCGGGATCGGCGCTTGGATGGAAGACGGCAGCATGACACTCGACACGGCGCCGCCCGAACGCGCTTGAGGTCGAGCGTTCAGCCTGCGCGCCAAGCCTTCACGCTGCCAATAGCCGCCCACAGGCCGAGCCATGCCGGCAGCTGGATCAGACCGAAGTTCGCCGCCGCCGGAAGGTCCAAGGCGAAGCTGCGCATCACCCACATATAGAGATGCAGTAGCGCGTGCAGGCAGGGCCAGGCAAAAGCGAACATAAGCGCCGTCGCATCCCGCTTGCGCATGCCCCAAACGATGGCGAGACCGCATACGAAGAAGACGATTCCGACATCCATGACGAAATGCCTGTTGAACGGCCCGGTCATCGTGGCGCCGGGCAGGGTATGAAAGACGGTCGACGGGGCCAGGAACATCGCGATGGATGTCACTAGGAACAGTGCGGCCACGGAAGCCAAGACAATTCGTTTCATGATCGTTGCCCATCCAGCTCGGCATGGCTGAGGTCCAAGGCGGGCCAGACGATATCGATCAGTTCGCGCGTCCGGCGCTTCGCGATCTCGACTCCTGTTGAATCGGACAGCACCCATCGCCGGAATTCGCTGTCGGCGAGGTTGAAGACAACGCTGGCGGCACGTCCTTGCGGGCTTTCGATCCGGTCCGCCGAGACCACGCCGAAAATCTCGCATATTCCCTGCAGGACGATGGCGTCGATCTGGGCCTGCCTGAGGGCGTAAAGGTCAGGCTGGGTCATGACGGACGCCATGAATGTTCTGACCAGGGGTTTGGGATATTCATCCAACCAGTCGAAATACAGTCCGACAACGGCGTCGACAGCCTCTCGCTGCGACAGCGACCGTGTCAGAATTGCTCCAACCTTCCCAGACGGCGCCGCAATATCAGCCAGGAAAACTTCTGCGAGCAGAGCATGTTTGGTCGCAAACGCATTGTAGACCGTGCCGGGACTGACATGAGCGCCCTTCGCGATGGCCTCTATTGTGACGGGACCATAGCCATGCCGGATGAACATCTGTCGCGCCGCCGATATTATGGCCTCGCGGCGCGCCTGTTTCCGAATTTC
>JBCCCX010000127.1:0-9944 GCA_039033275.1 Pseudomonadota bacterium
ATCAAGGCCACATCCAAAAGGCCTGACACACGTCCGATCGAAGACCCTGCCGAAACGCGGAAGATCAGACTTGCCAAACAGGGGGAATCCACACGCGACTGTACGCGATGAAGGGGAGATAGATGCGGATGGCCCTAGCTCGCCTTCTACTCCTGGCCTCCGCGGCGATCCTTGTACCGCTCGACCTGCCGGCGCAACCGTTCTCCGATCTCTATCGCGCCGAGACCATCGTGACCGGCAACGAGGAGCCCGAACGCACGCGAGGCCTGCGGATCATACTCGCGGATGTCGTCATGAAGCTGACGGGCGACGCGGGACTGGCGGAAGATCCAAAGCTCGAAGCGCTGCTGGCCGATCCACACGCCCTTCTGGCCGACATCGAATACGAGGACCGGATGAAAGGCATCCCGACCCACGACGAGCAGGGCACGCGCGAGCGACCGCACTTCCTGCGCGCCCGATTCGACAAGGCAGCCATGAACGCGGCGCTGACTGACCTTGGGCTCGCCCTATGGGACCGTCCGCGTCCGACGATCGAGGTCCGGCTCGACGTGCGCACGCCGGCGGCGGCCTACGTGGTCGCGTCCGAAGGCCCCGACGGCTATGGCCAGCGCATGGCGCTGACCGATACGGCCGCGAGAAGGGGCCTGCCGATCGCCCTGCCGGAGTCCGACACAACCGTTGCGTTCGACGAGGTCGCAGCGATTGTGGATGACGCGACACCAGTGCAGGGTCTCGACACACCGACCCTCCATGGCGTTCTCGATCTTTCCAGTGACAGCGCCTACTGGGATGTCGACTGGCGCATGATCGCGAAAGGACGGGACGAAGCCTGGTCGCAGGACGGCGTGACCTTCGATAAGGCCATACGGACGGGTCTGACCGGCGCCGCAAGCATCCTCAGCGGCGAGGCGTGACCAAGCAATGGTCGTATCGATGCGTTGCGTCGCGAGCTGATGGGTCGCACGCCTTTCGTTTCTTGCCTTAACTCCGGCCCAACCGTCGGCATACTTGCTGTGCCGGAGATTGGGATGGGTGATGAGCTTCGCGATGCCGCGCGCTGAGGAGCGCGCTAGAGAGCCGAAGCGAGCGCCCTCCTCGCATCCCAGGCTAACCCGGCTTAACCTCTTTCACGCCATCGCTGTGGGCGGCGTGCTCACCAGCCTGATCGTCGTCGCTCTGTTCTTTGCTAACGCTCGTGCGGGGTGGGAGCGGCTGCTGCACACGACCGAGCAGGACTTGGCGCGCAGCACCTACTTTCTGGCCGAGCACGCTGAGCGCGGCTTAGAGGCGAGCGTGCTGGCGCTCGACCAGGCGATCCTGCTGACCCGCGGCCGCGACTGGCCCGAGATCGCCGCCACGAGGGCGCTGCATGACGAGCTCGCCCATATCCGCGACACGCTCCCCCAGGTGCGTGACCTGTGGCTGACCGACGTAGCGGGTCGGGTCCGGCTGACCAGTTATGCCTTCCCCGCGCCGGAAGCGAACACGGCCGATCGCGATGCGTTCCAGGCACAGGTCCCGGAAGGCGCCGTCGGCCCGGCCGACGACACCGTGGCACTGGGCCGCCCCATCGTCGGGCGCGTCACGGGCGAGCCCTCGCTGTTGGTCTCGCACGCCATTCCGGATGCGCGGGGGCGCGTGCGCGGCGTCGCGCTGGCCACCTTGTCGCTGGACTATCTAGAGCGGCTGTGGGCCGACGCACCCTTGCCCGAGATGGCGCAGGTCACCCTCTTTCGCACCGAAGACCTCCTGCCGCTGTCGCGCTGGCCGAATGACAGCGCGCCGAGCGACGAGGGCCTCCTCGCCGCCATCGCCACGCGAACCGATGCCGGCAGCTTTCGCGAGCTGAACAGCAACGGCAACAACCTCGTCGGCGCGTTCGCGGCGATCGAGGGCTTGCCGGCCTCGCTCTTCATTGCCGTTCCCGAGGCCGTGCTTTGGGATGTCTGGCGGGCGGACCAAATCACCCGGCTGCCCTACATCGCGGCGGCCGTGCTGGCGCTTCTGGGGCTGACCGGCGTGGCCGCCGAGCGGGCGCGGCGCGGCGAGAGCGAACAGCGGCGTCTGCGCGACGAGGTCGCCCGCCAGACCGCGAGCCTGCGCCGGCAGGCGAAGATACTCGAGGTCGTCAACCGCGTCAGCCGCGGCTTGGTCGATACGCTGGACCGCGAGGAGGCCGTGCAGCGCATCGTGGATCTGGGCACCAAGCTGGCCGGCGCCGAGTTCGGCGCCTTCTTCTACAACGGCACCGACGAGAGCGGCGAGGAGATTGGGCTCTACGCGCTGTCGGGCGCGCCGCCCAAGGCGTTCGCCCACTTCCCGCACCCACGCAAGACCGCCCTCTTCGCCCCCAGCTTCGACGGCCGCGCGGTGGTGCGCAGCGCGGACGTGACCCAGGATGCGCGCCACGGCAGCCATGGCGGCATGCCGGACGGTCACCTGCCGGTGCGCTCCTACCTCGCCGTCCCGGTCGTCAGCCGCTCCGGGACGACGCATGGCGCGCTCCTCTTCGGCCACGCCGAGCCGGACCGGTTCACCGCGCAGTACGAGGCACTGCTCGTCGGCGTAGCGGCGCAGGCCGCCGTCGTGATGGACAACGCGGCGCTCTACGCGGAGGCGCAGAACGAGATCGCGGCCCGCAAGGCGATCGAGGCAACGCAGGTGCTCCTGATCCAGGAGTTGAACCACCGGGTCAAGAACGCGCTGGCGACCGTGCAGGCCTTGGCCGTCCTGTCGGCGCGCGCATCACCGGACTTGCAGAGCTTCCAGACCAGCTTCACCGCCCGCGTCGCGGCTCTGGCGCAGACGCAGACCCTGCTCTCGACCGAGAACTGGCGCGCCACGCCGCTCAAGGGCCTCCTGCGGGCGGAACTGGCGCCCTATCTCGACAAGGCCGATCCGCGCGCCGTCAAGGACGGGCCGGATGTCCTGCTGACGGCCGAGCAGGCCACGCCCTTCGGCATGGCGATCCACGAGTTGACGACCAACGCGGTCAAGTACGGTGCGCTGTCCGTGCCCGAGGGCCAGGTGACGGTCCGCTGGCAGATTGAAACGCATGAGGGGGCCGAGCACCTCGCCCTCGTCTGGTGCGAACGCGGCGGCCCGCCGGTCATGCCACCGGCCGACACGGGCTTCGGCTCCGAGCTTCTGGAACGTGTGGCCGCCATGCAGCTGAAGGCTGAGACCGCGGCGGACTACGCGCCCGAAGGCCTGACCTACCAACTCCGGTTCCCGATCGCCGCGAGCGCATGAAGCCGGGTCGGCAGCTAAAAGAGAGGCAGAAGCCTCCCTTTCCTTGATAAACCTGGATCGACCGATCAGTTCGCCGTGGCGGGCGGATTGACCTCGGCACCCGCCGCCGCGGCCGGATCGACAGTGACGCCTACGTCCCTGGAGCGATGGCTACGTTCTGCATTCCCTGCTGCGCCTCCATCGCGGCCTCCTCGACCGCGTCTACCTCGGCGGCTTCACCCTCCACCATGGGCTGAACGGGCTCGACCCCGACCGTGACTTCGCCCTCGGCGGCCGATGTCATCGGCGCCTCATCGGTCTCGGTCTGCTGAGCGATCGCTGGTGCGGCCATCAGCATGGCGGCAAAGGCGAGGGTGCTGGTTGTCGTCTTGTACATCTCGTGCGGTTCCTCGCAAATCTTGATGTCCGACAACGATTTGCAGCCAGCCTACACTCTAACCGATGCTTGATGGGGCGGTATACGAGAGGCATTCAAGACGCTTAGAAGGCCCCGAAGCGCATAGCTCCGAGGCCCTCCTGCCCTAGCTCAGGTCCTACAACACTTGCTCCCGGGCTTAAGAGGAGGCGACCATGCTACCGCCTCCCTTTCAGGGTCAGGTAGTCCACCGCGGTCGGCCGTCTTTGCACGACCACGGTCTACGGACTACGCAGCGGCACTTGGTGCCCGCCTTACATGCCCATGGAGACAGCGAAGCCCGTAAAGCCGCCCATCCCGAGGTCGGCGAGCTTGGTGGCTGCGCCGCTGGTGAGGTCGACGCTGTAGAGCCCAGCCATGTCGTCACCCTCCATCTGGAGAATGGCATAGGCCATGTCGGTGCCTTCCTCGGGGCTGACGATGTCGAAACCGCCCATGCCGGAGAGGTCGACCTCGCCGCCGTCGACCGTGATCGGACCGACGGTTTCCAGCGTGCCGGCATTGTTGGCGAGCGTCACGAGCGCATCTGTTTCGGCGTCGAGCGCGTATTGCGCGGTGCTTTCCGCCGTCGAGCCCGCGATCGCATTGGTGTAAGCGTTCGCGAAGATCATCGGCGTCGCGCCGGCATTCGCGTCGCCCTCGGCATAGAAGGCGTCGGTGAAGCGCAGAACCGAGTTCGCCCGCTCGTCGCCGTCGCCGAAGCCTTCGGGGAAGTAGACGAGGTTCTCGCCGCTTGACGAGACGGCGCGCACGGCGTCGATCTGGTTGTTGAAGTCGAAGGCGACCATGGCGCCGTCCGAGATCGTCGCGTCGTCGGCGAAGGCGGCGCTGAGATCGGTCAGGGCGCCGGAGGCGGGATCGATCGTGTAGACCGCGCCATCGGCGAAGCCCAGAAGATCGCCCGTCACGGGGCGGTAGGCAATGGCGCTGAGCGGCGTCTTCAGATCGAAGGTCTGCGCGTCGCCGGGGCTGGCGATCGAGGCCATCGTGACCAGCGTCGCGCCGTCATTGGCGAGCGCATAGCCCATCGTGCTGGCATGGCCGTCGGCGAGGGCCGGAGCGGCGATCAAGCTCAGTGCGAGAGCGGAGGCGGCGGTCAGGGTACGGGTCAGCATCGTGAGGTCTTTCTCTGCAATAGTTCGGAATGAAAGCGGTCGCGGCGGACGGGCGCGGCGTCCGCCCGCCGCGAAAAGCTTCGTGGCTACTGCGGCAGCAGCACGCCGTCGATGACGTGTACGACGCCGTTCGACTGGAAGACGTCGAAGGTGCGGGTGTTGACGGTGTTGCCTGACTCGTCCGTGACGCCCAGCCGCTGGGACGAAACCTGGCTCAGGACGATCGTATTGCCCGAGGCCGTTTCCAGCGAGAGCCGCCCACCGGCGCGCGAGATCTGGTTGACGAGCGATTGCGCGTCGAGCCGGCCGGGCACAACGTGGGATAGCAGGACCTTGGTCAGCTGACCCTTGTTCTCGGGCTGCAGCAAGGTGTCGACCGTGCCGGCCGGCAGGGCCGCGAAGGCGGCATTGGTCGGCGCGAAGACCGTGAAGGGCCCGTCGCCGGCGAGCGTGTCGACCAGACCGGCGGCGGTGACGGCGGCGACCAGCGTCGTCAGGTTCGGCGCGTTGGACGCGTTCACCGCGATCGGCTGGTCGGCCAGCATGGTGGCCCCGCCGACGGTGGGGTTGTCCTGCGCCTGTGCAGCACCGAACATCAAGGGCAGGGCGGCAGCGGCGGCAAGTAAAGTAGTACGAGTAAACATGGTCGTCTCCGTGTTGTCGTGCGCCAGGGTTCGCCCGGAACGTGAGGCTCCAGACGCCATTGCGTCAGATATCCCGAGGGGATTTGGGTCCGCGTCGTGCGTATCTACTTTGAGCTACGGCGTCGGGACGGAATGGCTTCAAGAGTCGTCAAAAAAACATCCCCTTTTTTAGGCTCTGCTCGTTTCTGACATCAACTCTATGTCTGCCTTCGTCGCGATGCGGAGGCAGGTATCCAGGTGTTGTCGGACGAGGCGTGGTTGGTGCTGGCACCGGGATGACATCGAGCGCCGACTCACGTATCCCCTCATGTATCCAGTCCAACCCACCCGCGGGTGGCGCCCGGCCGATTGTCCTTCGCGCTTCAGGATGTTGCTACCAGCCGGACAGCGGGTCCCTCCTCCGCTACCATGTTTCCCGCCCCTCGGGGCGTCGCGAAAAGCCCAACGATATCAATGCGCTTCGGCTTAGGTCGGCGTGGCGGACGGTCATGTGACACACCGATGTGTCACACCCTCCGGCGTCGGATCGAAGCGTGTCGCGACCCTCCTACCTGGCATGCCGTTCGGGCAGCTATTATTTCCGAAAGCGGATGCATCGGCCGCCCGTTTGCGGCGGCAGATGCGGGCCGACCCATGTCTGCGTGTCGCTACGCACGAAGGACCGGCGCATCGCGACGCGGAGACTGATGATGGCATTCGACACGGTTCACCGCTTCGAGGTTCACGATGACCTCGTCGGGCGTGCGAACCATCTCATCGAAGAGATGCAGCGGCTTGCCAAGGCGCCGGAGGACCTGACAGTTGAGGACATTATCGAGCGTCGGATGATCGAGACGCTGGGTGTCGCGCTGATCGCTGAGGCGCGGGCCCGCAACCACAACCTAGTCACAGATCCTGAGCCGTTCCACGACGCCTGGGACAAGTTTGTTTCTGCAACGTGCGAAGGCGAGGCCGAGCTGAACGTTCTGGAACGGCGCTCATATGAACGTGGTCGAACCGATCAGTCGGAGGCGTATGCGCGTGGGTGGGCGAAGCCGACGCTCGTTGCGCCGACAGAGCCTCCAGTCTCAGATGACAAAGCCGTTACGGCCCTAGATGCCAGCACCGCCACATCGACTGCCGGAAGCGATCTCCGCCTTTCGGCCCTCGTCGACATGCATTTGAACGATATCCGGACTGCAGACGGCAATGATGTCAACGTGGCGGAGGCGCAGCTTCCCCTGACATTCATGGTCGATCTTCTAGGAGATCCTTACCTTGCGCAGCTTGGCTCGCAGGAGTTCGGCCAGGTCGAGCGCGCCCTGCCAAACGTTCCTACACTCGCGCACATTCCCAGCAAGCATCGCCGGAGTATGTTTGCACGGATGAAATATGCTGAAAAGCATGGTTGGGATGAGCTGAAGCGTGCTTCAGAGAAGACACTAACGAACCGGTGGCACCGTCGACTTCACAACTTCCTCGATTGGGCGATCGACAAGCAGCATCTCGAGGGGCCACGCTATAAGTTCACCCTTGTCGGCGCGGAGAACCCCGTCGGACAGGGACGGGATGCTTGGACAATCGAGGAGGTTCGCCAATTCTTTTCACTACCGCTTTTCACGGGCGCTAAGTCTCGGCACCGTCTTTGGAAGCCAGGAGGGCTCGTTCTGCAGGGCGCGCCATACTGGGCGTACCTATTCGTTGTGTTTCTTGGTATGCGCCCCTCCGAGATCAGTCGGCTAAAGGTGGAGGCGCTATTCGAGCGCGAGGGCATCCACTACATCGACATGCGCCCCGAACATCCCGTGGGCTTGCGGAGGCGCAGACGCGGACAAGCCAAACGGAAGAACAAGAAATCCAAGACGGATGCCGGTGAAAGGATCGTGCCCCTGCCTGGCTTCATTCTCGATTTGGGCTTCCTCGACCATGTCAACGCGGTACAAGCCGCTGGTGGTGAGAGGATGTTCCCAGATTGGAAGGACTACACCTCTCCTGCCGGCCGCGACATGCCAAGCCACTACCTAACCAAGGAATTCGGTCAAATTCGAGAGCGTGAAGGAATGTCTACTGACATGAAGCTCTATGGCGGCCGTCACACCCGTGCAACCTGGATGGATGAGGCGGGAATTGCTCAACGCACCCGCTTACGGGCACTTGGCCACGAGGAGGGCGAGACGGCTGACACCTACGGTGCTGTAGATTTGACCGACGCTGAGGCTCGAATGGTCTTAGGGTCCGGACTCATAACCAGTAGCTGACGGTTGCTGCGATGCAGATGGCGGCGAGGAAGTTGGTGGCGTTTCGGTCATATCGCGTCGCGATGCGGCGAAAGTCTTTGAGCCGACAGAACATGCGCTCGATGGCGTTGCGGTCGCGGTAGAGGACGGGTGAGAAGACTGGCTTCCAACGGCGGTTGGTTTTGGGCGGGATGTTCGGCAGCGTTCCCCTGGCTTCGACCTGCCGGCGGATCGCGTTGCTGTCATAGCCCTTGTCGGCATGCAGCACGACTGCGGTGCCCATGCGCTCGAGAAGGGCCTCGCCAGCCTTGCAGTCCGGCACGTTGCCGCCCGTGACGGAGAAGGCGATGGGCCGACAGGCCGCGTCCGTCAGGGCGTGGATCTTGGTCGTCCTACCGCCCCGGCTGCGCCCGATCGCTTGGGCCTGCTCCCCCCTTTGCCGCCAGACGCCGAGCGATGCGCCCGAACGGCCGAACTGTCGCTTGCGCGGTCCTACGGTTTGATGAGGACCTCGGCCGGCGGGCCGCCAGCGGCGGCAAGGGCCGTGAACAGGTCTGCCCACACGCCCTTCTCGGCCCAGCGAACGAACCGGTTGTAGAGCGTCTTGCGAGGACCATACGACGCCGGCGCATCGACCCACCGACCGCCGGACTTGATGACGTGAACGATGCCGCTGATCACCCGCCGGTCGTCAACGCGGGGAACGCCGCGCGTGTTGCTCGGCAGATGCGGCCTGATCCGCTCGAACTACGCATCCGTCAGCCAAAACTCGTGATCGTGCATGGCAAGTCTCCTCGCCAGAACGGAATCACACCCACGCGCTCACCGCAAACTTTATGGGTCTGGACCCTAGCCGCCTATCCAGACGAGATCTGGCCAATCGTTCAGAACCTGAAGGACGCACTCAAAGGACCTAACGAAGTCGTTCGGATTGTAGGATAAGTTGGTCCGCAACGATCCGTTGGAGCCAGCGCAAGAACGGTTGTGCGGCTGACCCCTGCTCTCCTCCTCAATGAAGCTAGAGCCGCCCGGAAGGTTTTATGTCGGGACACTAGTTACCCAGGTCGAGCATGGTCGAGCGCGTTGCTGCTCTGGGGGCAACTTTATCTACGCTGAATGGTCGTCGGCCGAGCTTCCCCTGCGCGTACCAAGTAATTGAGTACTTGTTCACAAAACTAGGGCGTCGGCCCGTGTCAGCGGCCTCCCTTCTGATCTGCCCCCTCTGGATGGGTCCGGACGTTATGTTCGACTGGACGCATGGAGGGATGAGGGATGCGCAAGAAGAAGTACGCGGTTGAGGAGATTGTCGCGAAGCTGCGTGAGGCTGAAGTTCTGATTGCCCAAGGCCGGACGGTGGCGGATGCGGCACGTCAGATCGGCGTGACCGAGCAGAGCTATTACCGGTGGCGTCGGGAGTATGGCGGCATGCGATCCGATCAGGCCAAGCGGCTGAAGGAGCTGGAGCGCGAGAACGCGCGGCTGCGGCGTGCGGTGTCCGATCTGACGCTGGACAAAGTGATCCTCACCGAGGCTGCGCGGGGAAATTATTGAGCCCCGCGCGTCGGCGTTCGGCGATCGAGCATGTGCGGGAGGTGACGGGCGTGTCCGAGCGACGCGCCTGCCATGTTCTTCACCAGCACCGATCGACGCAGCGTCGGCCGCCGCGGGGCCGGGACGATGAAGAGGCGCTGACGGCCGACGTGGTCGAGCTGGCACGTCAGTATGGCCGCTACGGCTATCGCCGCATCACGGCGCTGCTGCGCGCGGCGGGCTGGGCCGTGAACCACAAGCGCGTGGAGCGTATCTGGCGGCGCGAAGGTCTGAAGGTGCCAAAGCGCCAGCCGAAGCGCGGCCGCCTATGGCTCACAGACGGTTCATGTATCCGGCTGCGGCCCGAGCGGGCGAACGAGGTCTGGGCGTACGACTTCTGAGGTGACATTGGCAAAGTGGTCCACGGCTTGAGTTAGTCTGGCGGCGATCCTGACCTTGAGAAGGAGGATTGCCTGATGAAGAGGAAGCGGTTTTCGACCGAGCAGATCGTGACGGTCTTGAAGCAGCACGAGATGGGGATGCCGGTGTCAGATCTGATCCGGCAGGTCGGCATTACCGAACAGACCTTTTATCGCTGGAAGCGCCAGTATGGCGGTCTGGAGAGCGATCAGGTCCGCGAGCTGAAGCAGGTCACGGATGAGAACGCGCGGCTGAAGCGGCTGGTGGCCGAGCTGAGCCTAGACAAAGCCGTTCTGCAGGACGTCTTGTCAAAAAAGTCTCCCGGCCCGCGGTCACGAGGGATGTCGTG
>JBCCCX010000128.1:0-9926 GCA_039033275.1 Pseudomonadota bacterium
AACCGTTTGCAGACTATCTGTGACTGCGGCGTCGGTTGCTGGTTCCACGTCCTGCGCATTCGCCGTCAGGGCAAACCCTGTCACCAGAATACTGCTCAGCATGAGTGTTTTCAGACGTGTCATAAGGACGGAGTTTCCCATCAAACGGGCCGATCCGCTCTAGAAAACGAAGCTACGTGCTGGCTCAAATCCAGGCAGATAGGGCGCATTCGCATCAAAAGCGACGCGGTCACCCATGGCATTGCCGGACTTGGTATAGACGGTCGCTCGGCCGATTGGCCCCGTCTTGACGATCACAGCCAGACGCCCGCCATTTGTCAACTGTCCGAACCAGGCCTCAGACGGGGCTGCCACGGCACCATTGACCATGATCACATCAAACGGCCCGTGTTCCGGTGCCCCGCGCTTCAGATCGCCCTTGACGACAGCCGCATTCAGCACACCCGCATCCGTCAGCAGCGTCGTCGCGCGGTCGACATTGTCATCATCCGTTTCGAGCCCGACCACCGTATCGGCCAGTCGGGAGAGTATGGCCGTGGAGTAACCACGCGCGCAGGCGACATCGAGCACCACTTCATCAGGTTGGATATCTGCCGACTGAACCAGTTTGGCAAAATCCCGAGGACGCAGCAGACAGCGGCCATCATCATACTCAATCACGGCGTCGCCATAAGCGAGCGCCATGCGCGATGAAGGCACGAACCGTTCGCGCGCCATATTACGGAAGGACGAGAGAAGATTAAGGTCTGTCACATCCGCCGTGCGGATCTGGCTTTCGACCATCGTTTCGCGCGCGGCGTCGAAATCGAATTGAGGCATGGGAATCGATCCTTGAAAAACGCATCGAGGGTTGAGTCACTTAGCGTTCCTCTACTCTCCTGCCGCGTGGGCCGCAACGCCGTTGCGCGCATGGCGGGCTTGCACATATCGAGAGGCACAGTCCACGTGCCATAACGCTGCATCCAAAGTGATAAACCCGACATTTTGCGTTGCGCACGCCCCGAAAGAGTTGATAGAGGCGCACGCCTTGGACGGTACCATGGCGGAGTGGTGACGCACCGGATTGCAAATCCGTGAACCCCGGTTCGATTCCGGGTGGTACCTCCAAGACGCCGTCGATCTCTGTCACCACCAGAGTTCTCTTATAGGCTTCTGTACCAATGGGTTGCGGGCGGAGCTGTAGGAAACGGTCTGCGTGCTCTCGCATAGCTTGCCCCCCCTTCCCATCGTCAGACCGCCTCGTTAGACCGCCTGCATGGATTTCGCCCTCGCCATCCTTCTCGGCTACCTGCTGGGCTCGATTCCTTTCGGCCTGCTCCTGACCCGCGCGACGGGTGGGCCTGACCTGCGCGAAATCGGGTCCGGCAATATCGGTGCCACCAATGTTCTGCGCACGGGCAATAAGGGGATCGCCGCGCTGACGCTGCTACTCGACGCCGGCAAGGCAGCCGGAGCGGGATGGTTGGCATTGCACCTGTTCGGCGCGCCGACCCACCTCGTCGCGGCGGCCGCCGCCCTATTCGGCCATTGCTATCCTGTCTGGCTGCGCTTCCGGGGCGGTAAGGGGGTGGCCACCTTCTTCGGCGCACTACTCGGCCTGGTCTGGCCGGTCGGACTGGTTGCGGCCGGGACATGGCTCCTCGTGGCGTTCACGACGAAGTACAGCTCCGCTGCCGCCCTCAGCGCGGCGGCCTTCTCCACAGCGGTCTCGCTGCTCTTCCAACCCTGGCCCGTCACGGCGATGATCGCTTTCATGACTGTATTGATCGTGTGGCGGCACCGCGAGAACATTGCGCGCTTGCGCACCGGAACGGAGTCTCGGATCGGACAGAAGGGGTGAGCCAGCCCCAAGAGCTGTCCTTCGCGGAGCGGCGGGACTGGCTGCGCCTCTACCGGACCCGCACCGTCGGTCCGGTTGCATTCTGGGGACTGCTGCAACGCTACGGCAGTGCGGGTGCGGCTTTGGACGCGCTGCCGGGCCTAGTCCGGCGCAAAGATGTGCGCCCGCCCGCAACCGAGCATGTCGAGGCGGAGATGTACGCCAGCGACAGGATGGGCGTGCGCATCATCTGCGCCGTCGAACCCGACTACCCCGCCCTTCTACGCGCGATCGACCCTGTGCCGCCAATCATCAGCACGTGGGGAAGGCTTACCTTGGCCACCCGCCCCTGCGTGGCCATCGTCGGCTCGCGCAATGCATCGGCCATCGGCCAGAAGTTCGCAGGGCAGATTGCCGGAGAACTGGGCGCGGCGGGGCTCACCGTCGTGTCCGGGCTTGCGCGCGGCATCGACGCGTCAGCCCACGCGGCCTCCATGGAGACGGGAACGATCGGTGTACTGGGCGGCGGCGTGGATCATATCTACCCGCGCCAGAACGAAGCCCTCCATCTCGCCATGCGCGAAAGCGGGCTGCTTGTATCGGAATCGCCACTCGGCTACCGCGCCACCGCACGCGACTTTCCGCGCCGGAACAGGCTGATTTCCGGACTGTCCCTGGGTGTCGTCGTCATCGAGGCGGCCGAACGGTCGGGCACCCTCATTACTGCACGCTACGCCGCCGAGCAGAACCGAGAGGTCATGGCCGCACCGGGTAGCCCCCTCGATCCACGCACCAAGGGCTGCAACCGGCTGATCCGCGACGGGGCGGCTCTGATCGAATCGGCATCCGACGTTCTGGACGTTCTGGAAGATGCGAGGTCGGACGCCATGACCCATTCGCTGTTCGATCCGGCACGACCCTATGACGGTGCGGCCTTCGAACCGGACGATCGCGACATCGAACGCGCGCGTTCGGAGCTGCTGACGGCCATGTCATTCACGCCGACGCACAGGGACGACCTTATACGCGCCTCCGGCGTGCCTTACGCGCTGGCGGCGACGGCTTTGCTGGAAATGGAGCTGAACGCCGATATTCTCGTGGAGCCGGATGGGCGGGTCGGCCGCTCGGCCTGACACTCAGGCCTGATGATCAGGCTGCGTTACCGCGTTTCAGGTTGCCGGCGACGACGGCCAACAGGGCGGAGGCCTCGGCCTTGCCGACCGTCAGCGCCATCTCAGACAATTCACGGGCGGAGTTCTCGATATAGGCGAGGATCTCCTCCTCGCTCAGACCTGCGAGCGCCGCCATGGTCGTGTTGGGAATGTCGTTGTCCACGCAGACCTCCAGTTACAAACTCCCGTAAAAGTCGCAGCTGACGATTTCAAACGACTTGCGGTTGCAATCGTCATCCGAAGCAGTCTGGCGCGGATTTCTTCGCGGGACAGCCCATCGGAGGACGCTGTCTGGGGCCTTCGATTGACATGAGAACCGCCACTGCCCAAATGGCGCGCCGCTTTCGCCCCCTTTTGTCCGAACGGAATGCAATGAACCTTGTCGTCGTCGAGTCGCCTGCCAAGGCCAAGACCATCGAAAAATATCTCGGCCGGGACTATAAGGTCCTCGCCAGCTTCGGCCATGTCCGCGACCTGCCGTCCAAGAACGGCTCCGTCGACCCTGACAAGGACTTCGCGATGAGCTGGGCCGTCGATACGCGGTCGCGCAAGCGCATCAAGGATATAGAGGACGCGCTGAAAAAGGCCGACAAGCTGATCCTCGCAACCGACCCGGACCGCGAGGGTGAAGCGATCAGCTGGCACCTGCTCGACGTGCTGGGCAAGAAGAAGGCGCTCAAGGACAAATCGATCGAGCGCGTCGTCTTCAATGCCATCACGAAGTCCTCCGTCACCGACGCGATCAACAATCCGCGCCAGCTCGATCAGGAGCTGGTAGACGCTTACCTGGCGCGCCGCGCGCTGGACTATCTCGTCGGTTTCACCCTGTCCCCCGTGCTGTGGCGCAAGCTGCCCGGCGCGCGCTCCGCAGGCCGTGTCCAGTCGGTCGCCTTGCGCCTCATTACGGAGCGCGAGACCGAGATCGAGCAGTTCAAGCCGCGCGAGTACTGGTCGGTCACAGCGGACATGCAAACCGCCTCCGGCGCGTTCCAGGCCAGTCTTGTCAGGCTGGACGGCGAAAAGCTGGACAAGTTCAGCCTCGGCAATGAGGACAAAGCGAGAGACGCGGAAGGCAAGGTCAAGGCAGCTAGCCTGTCGATCAAGTCGGTCGAGGCCAAGCCCGTCACACGCAACCCGCAACCACCCTTCATGACTTCAACACTGCAACAGGAAGCCAGCCGCAAGCTCGGTTTCTCCGCCACGCGTACCATGCAGACCGCCCAGAAACTCTATGAAGGCATCAATATCGGCAGCGAGACCGTCGGTTTGATTACCTATATGCGAACGGACGGCATCTCGATGGTCGGCGAGGCGGTTAGCGACTGCCGCGCCACGATCGGCAAGGAATATGGGGACCAGTATCTTCCCGGCTCCGCGCGCATCTACAAGTCCAAGGCCAAGAACGCGCAGGAAGCCCACGAGGCGATCCGCCCGACCGGCTTCTCCCGCATCCCCGGCAGTCTGCCTCTCTCCGGCGACGAGGCCAGACTCTACGAGCTGATCTGGAAGCGCGCCGTCGCGTCGCAGATGGCATCGGCCAAGCTGGAACGGACCACTGTCACGGTCGTTGACGATCGCGACTCGCTCGCCCTGCGTGCGACGGGCCAAGTCGTGCGCTTCGACGGCTTTCTGAAGCTATACGAGGCGACCAAGCCCAAAGGCGACGATGAAAGCGACGGCAAAGTGCTGCCGCCCCTCAAGCAAGGCCAGGATGCGACGGCCAAGAAGGTCGTGGCCGAACAGCATTTCACCCAGCCTCCGCCACGATATTCCGAAGCGTCCCTGGTCAAGCGCATGGAAGAACTCGGCATCGGGCGGCCGTCCACCTACGCCTCCATCCTGAAAGTGCTGCAGGACCGCGACTATGTCACGCTCGACAAGCGCCGGTTCATCCCGTCCGACAAGGGACGTCTCCTGACGGCCTTCCTGGAGGAGTTCTTCTCCAAGTATGTCGAATACAACTACACGGCCGACCTCGAGGAGCAGCTCGACAAGATCAGCGCGGGCGACCTGGAGTGGAAGCGCATGCTCTCCGACTTCTGGAACGAGTTCTCCGCAACCATCGACGGCACCAAGGAATTGCGCGTCACCCATGTCTTGGACGCACTGAACGTCGCGTTGAAGACCGTGGCCTTCCCCGAAAAGGAAGACGGCTCCGACCCGCGAAAATGCACGAAATGCGACGATGGGGAATTGTCGCTCAAGCTCGGCAAGTTCGGCGCCTTCATCGGCTGCTCCAACTACCCCGAATGCAAGTTCACCCGCCCCTTTGGCGGCGACGAGGGCGAGGCGGCGGAAGCCGAAGATATGGAGCTTGGCGTCCATCCGGAGAACGGCCAGGCTGTCTGGCTCAAGAACGGCCGGTTCGGGCCCTATGTCGAGCTGGCCCTGCCCACCGACACGGATCCGGACGCCAAACCGAAACCGAAGCCCAAGCGCGCCAGCTTGCCCAAGGGCTGGAGCTGGCAGTCCATCGATCTGGAAAAGGCGCTCCGACTATTGGAATTGCCACGCCCCATCGGACCGCATCCGGAAGACCAGGACATGATCAAGGCCGGCATCGGCCGCTACGGCCCCTATGTGGTCCATGGCCGGACCTTCGCCTCGCTCGACAGCGTCGAGGAGGTCTGGGACGTCGGTTTGAACCGCGCCGTGAGCCTGATCGAGGAGAAGAAGGCGTCGCGCGGCCAAGGCCGACGCGGGCAGACCGTGCTCAAGGATCTCGGCAAGCATCCAGGGGACGAACAGCCGGTGCAGATCCTCGACGGCCGGTACGGACCCTATGTCAAATGGGGGAAGATCAACGCGACTATCCCCAACGGCCAGGACCCGCAGGACGTTAACATCGACATGGCGCTGGAATATATCGCCGAGAAGGAAGCCAAGGGCGGCAAGAAGCCTGCCCGCAAGAAGGCAGCAGCGAAGAAGAAGCCCGCTGCGAAGAAGAAACCCGCCGCCAAGCGCAAAACGGCGGCGAAGAAGTCCTAGGGTCGGCTAGAAGTCACGCTCGAAGGGCTCGACATCCACGATGAACCCTTCGGCATCGCCGTCGATGCGGAATGTCACAAGATCGGGCGGCGACGTGTCGGCGGCCAGCGGGGTCTTGCGCAGGGCGCGCCCCGCCACGGATTTCACACGCCGCGCGAAAGGGCCGTCCCGTTCGTAGAGCGGCTCGGCCTTCAAGTAGCGACGCAGCGTGGCGTTCGTCAGCATGGCCGCGTTTTTCGTCGCGCTCTCGCGGGTCGAGTATTCCGTCGTGACCGATACGCAGAATGTTTCGTTATCGACCCGGTGCGGTGCGTTCAGCGGCCAGGTCGCGCCGTCGCCGGGTTCCAGCCTCAATACGGTGGCGTCGACTTCGAAATCCGGCGTGTAGGGCAGATCGTCGTTCAGAATGTTGGTCAGCGTCGATTCGTGCGCCGGATCGGGAATGAAGGTCTGATTGACCGGCCAGGCATGGACCGTCTTGCGGCCGCGCACATGCCACAGGATCACCTCGGTCTTGTCGAAATGATAGGGCACGCGGGCAACGGGCGAACTGATCAGGATACTGCCTTTGGCATTGTACGTCCTGTTCCCCGTCGCGTCCGCAAGGTCTCCATACATGCGGTCCAGCACGACCTTGTAGTCTTCATGGAAGGTCATGGCATTGCGGAGATTGATCCAGATGCGCCCGGCCTTGGCGGCCGCGATGAGATCGGCGGCGGCGACGCCGCGAAAATCACCCGTCCGAAAGCGGTTCGGATAGAGGGGATGGTCCGTATCGCCCATCGTACAGACATCCGTCATGCTGTCCGGATGGCGCTCCAGCAGATCGGATAAGGCTTCGTCCGTGAATAGGCCCGTTTCGTCCAGCCGGTGACGAAAGGTCAGGATTTCGGACTGAAAGGCTTGCGTGTGCCGGTGCGTCCAACCGTCCAGTATGGACGCCTGCATATCGCCATCCGCATAATCGACCACATCGGCAGTATCGTCTTCGATCCTGGAAGTGGCGGCATCGAGAGAGGTCATCTTGTCAATCCTTCGTCAGAGCTGCGACGCCAGACATGGCCACCACAGAAGAGCCGAGACGCAACTGTGTCATATGCGGGTTAAAGTTTGGGTAGCGGAGCATTCACGCCTTGGAAGGGATGAGATGTTCCGCATTGGGACAAATCTTAGGCAAAGCGGCCTTTGGCGAGGGAATAGAACGCGAAGAGCAGCGTCAGCCCTCCGGTAATGGCCGCGGCGACGACCGCCGTCGGCCCCCAGGCCGCCAGCAATTTCCCCGCACCCTGACCCATGAAGACGGCACTCGCCCCGACCAGTCCCGCACCGAGCGCCATCGGAATCCACAAACCGCCGCCCGTATCGCTCGTCACGGGCGCGGTATCATGGGTCTTCAGATAGCGCTCTGCACTCTGTGCTGGGTCCTCTGGCGTGGGGGCCGAATCGGACCGGCCGCGACTGGCACGCAGAATGTCGTCGGCCGCGAGGTCGTCGATCACGGTGTTGGTCGACTCATCGGACGCCTCCGCATTATTCGAGTCGTCCGCGACGGGCTCCGCATCGTTGATCGCCATATTGGGAATCACGCGCTCGCGCTTCGGGAAAGAAAGCAGATTGGACCGGGCCGTCGCGATGTCCTCGGTTCCGGGTTTGAGCACCACGATGTCGGACGCCATCACTGCATCATCCGTGGACTCCAGATTCACGTTCGGCGTTTCATCGGAACGCAGCAGCGATGACGGCAATGCGTCCGCCACGTCTTCGTCCGGCGATACATTATCGGAGTCCAAGAGGGCGTCGAGGCGGCTGCCAAGCGTGTCGGCGGCCTCGGAAATCGCGGATCTGGGCGGCTGAACGTCGTCCGATGGCGACTCCAGGTTCGTGGCGACGACGTCGGCATCATCATCTCGGAGCGGATATGCGTCCGTTTCGCCCGGCGCGCCGGGATCGATCAGGCGCACCGGCTCGTCCTGGGTCTCCTGTACGAAAGACGATGCCTCGATGATGTCGTCCTCAGACAGAAGAAGGAAATCGTCCGCCTCGTCGTCTTCCAGGTCCTCGAAGGGATCAACCCCGAGGTCGTCGAGATCGTCGCTGCGCACCGACAAAGTCGCATCGAGTGGATCCGGCAACGCGTCGATAAGATTCGCGCCCTCTATGACGCCACTACCGTCCGGCGTGATCCGCGGCAGGCCGTCATCGGTCGGCCCGAGCGGTGCGAAGCCGTCGCGTTGCGGGGCGAGCAGCGCGCTGGGCGCTGGCACGGCAGGCTCATAGCGCAGGAACAGCGACTTTTCGGCCGTCCGGCGGCGCATCAGCGCATCCACCACATAGGTATGGCCGCCGACGGTCGCCTTGCGCCAGACGTCGAAACCGTTGGCGGCGTCCAGCACGCGGCCATTGTTGAGGGCGCGCACCACGTCGGATGTCCGGAACGCGTCCAGCCCTATGTTGAAGGCGAGCGAGCAGAGAGCGTCGTACTGTCCCTGCGTGAGCGGCGCATGGACTTCCTCGTTCACGAAGAATTCGACCGGCTCCAAATCGTCGAGCAGCTGTTCTTTGGCCTCTTCGCGACTCATGCGCTGGACAGGGCTGCCGTCCTCCAGCCTGTGTCCATAGCCCACGACCCGAATGCCGGTCGCCAAGGTCCGGGCTTCGGGCCGGAACCCCTCGAAGGCTTTCAAGAGGCGCAGGCCAGTATCCGAGATCGCCAGGGTCCGTGTCATATGGGCACTCTTGCACAGTTCATGCGAGTCGAGTTGCAAGCCGTGTGCCGCATTCCCCTGAGAGGGGAGCGGTGGCTGCTATCATGCTTAACGCTTCGCTAATGCGAGCGGTTGCCGGTCAAAGGAGCGCGAACGCCGCCAAGCCGAGAAACGCCGCGAAACCGACAACGTCCGTCACCGTGGTGACGAAGACCGAGGAGCTGACCGCCGGGTCCGCACCGATGCGCTTCAACCCGAGCGGAATGGTGATGCCCGCCAGACCCGCGAATAGGTGGTTCACGATCATGGCCGCGAAGGCCACGGCCGCAAGGCGGGGATCGCCGAACCAGACGAAAGCGATGAGGGCTAGCGAGACGGCGAACACCAAGCCGATAATCAGGGCGGAGGCACCTTCGCGCCTGATCGCCCGCCAGGCCGTCGCGCCCGTCAGGTCACGTTCGGCCAGACCGCGCACTGCAACCGTCAATGCCTGCGTCCCCGCATTGCCGCCCATGCTGGCCACGATGGGCATGAGGACCGCCAAGGCGACGATCTGTTCGATCGCATAGTCGAAGCGGGCGATGACGATGGAGGCGAGGATCGCCGTCGCGAGATTGATCAGAAGCCAGGGTGCGCGCGACTTCACCGTCTCCAGGGCCGTATCGGTGATGCCCGCCTCCGACACGCCGGCCAGGGCGAGAATGTCCTCCTTGTTCTCGTCCTGAATGATGTCGAGAATGTCGTCGACTGTCATCATGCCGACCATGCGCCCTTGCTCATCCACGACGGGCGCCGAGATCAAATGGTATTTTTCGAACAGATAGGCCGCCTCCTCCTGGTCGAGCCCTTGCTCGATCGTGCGCACCCGGTCCTGCATCAGGCTAGCCAGCGATGCCTCGCGCGGCGCGCGCATCAGCTTTGACACAGGCACGTAGCCAATGGGACGCAAGCGCGGATCCACGATGTAGATGTTGAAGAACAGGTCGGGTAGATCGTCGCCCGCATCCCGCATATGGTCTATCGTGTTGCCGACGGACCAGAATTCGGGGGCAGACACGAACTCGCGCTGCATCAGACGACCGATGGTCTCATCGTCGACGGCGAGCGAGGCTTCGACCTCGGCGCGCTCCTGCGGCTCCATCGCCTCCAGCACGTCCTCGCGCTGGGCGTCGTCCATTTCTTCGATGATCTGGGTGACGTCGTCGCTATCGAGTTCTGTCAGCGCGTCGGCAATGAGCGACG
>JBCCCX010000129.1:0-9816 GCA_039033275.1 Pseudomonadota bacterium
ATCGGCGAAGTAGGACTGAGCGGACGGCCGGGTGAGATATTCCAGGAAGCGCACTGCATTGTCGCGGTTGGGCGCATGGACCGTCACACCGGCGCCGCTGATGTTGACGTGGGTGCCGCGCCCATCTTGCTCGGGCGTGTCCTGATTGGGGAAGACGAGGCCCACGGACTCAACGATTTCGCGCTGCTGCGGATCGTCCGACCGGGCGTAGCGCGCCAGATAGTAGGTATTGACCACGGAGATGTCGCATTCGCCGGAGGCGACGGCCTCGATCTGGCCGGTATCGTTGCTCTGCGGGCGGCGCGCGAAATTCTCCACCACGCCCTCGGCCCAACCCTTTGCGGCATTGGGTCCGGCATGGGCGATGATTGAGGACAGGAGCGAGATGTTGTATATATTGCCCGACGAGCGCATGCAGATCCGCCCGCGATAGGCGGGGTCGGCCAGGTCCTCATAGCTGTCCAGACCTTCCGGGCGTCCGGACTCGGCGTTGTAGATGATGACCCGGGCGCGCTTGGACAGGCCGAACCATTCACCGTCGGGATCGCGCAGGTTGGCCGGCACGCGCGCGCGCAGCACGTCGGAATCGACGGGCGACAGGATGCCCGCTTCCTCGGCGCGCCACAGCACGCCCGCATCCACCGTGATCAAGAGGTCGGCCGGGCTGAACTCGCCCTCGCTGACGATGCGCTCGATCAGGGAATTGGCGTTGGCCTCGATCCGGTTGACCGCGATGCCGGTCTCTTCCGTGAACTCGTCATAGAGGGCCAGGTCGGTGTCGTAATGGCGCGACGTGTAGATGTTGACGACCCCGGCCTCCGGGACGGCCTCCCGAGAGGGGTCGGCGTCCGCCCGGTCGGTCGCGGCCTGCGGAGCGGTCGCGGTGATATCCGTACCGGCCGCGTCCGGCGCGTCGGTCTGGGCGCCCGGACTGCAGGCGGCAAGGCCCAGGATGAAGGCGAGGGGCAGGGCGTGGCGCATTGGAAAGTCCTGTGGAAGGCTGAGTAGTTTATGAGAATTAGTTGCAATTAGCACGCGTCTCTCGATGCTGGCAAGCCGTGTCGCGCCAGCGTGGTGGGGATCAGGACAGGCGCAACTCTGGAATGCGCAGACGGATCAGCGCGCAAAGGCGGGCCAGGGCGGGCCGGACGGTGCGATCGACACGGTCTGGCCGACCGTCCAGGCGGGTTCCGGGGCGATCTCGAGCAGGAGCCCGTCCGCCTCGGCGGAGCTGAGCGTAACGATCTGGCTGCGGCCCGTATGGCGGATATCGGTGATGAGCAGCCCGTCCGGATCGGCCTCCAGCCGTGCCGCATGGGGGCGGATCAGTATGTCGAGCCGCTCGGCCGAACGGTCGGCATCGCGCACCGACAGCTGCGCGCGCGCGAACCGGCCGTAGCGCGTCCGCGCCGCGCCGCCCTCCAGCCGGGCTTTCAGCACGGCCCCGCTACCCGCCATCAGACCCACGAACAGGGAGGCCGGATCGGCATAGAGCTCGCGCCCCGTGCCCGCTTGGGTGATCCGGCCCTGCTCCATGACGGCGATCCGGTCGGCGATCTCCAACGCCTCTTCCGGGTCGTGCGTGACAAGGATGGTCGCGCAGCCTCGCGACTTGACCAGGCGCCGCGTCTCCTCGCGCAGCTTGCGGCGCAGCGAGATGTCGATGCTGGCATAGGGCTCGTCCATCAACAACACGTCCGGCGACGGGGCAAGCGCGCGCGCCACGGCCACGCGCTGTTGCTGGCCACCCGAAAGCGTGTGCGGATAGCGCGCGCCCATGCCGGCCAGGCCGATCTGGTCCAGCAGCTCCTCGACCGTGCGTTGTCGCACGGCCCGTTCGCGCAGTCCGAAACCGATATTCTGGGCCACCGTCAGATGCAGGAACAGGGCGCCGTCCTGGAAGACGAGCCCGACGGACCGCCGTTCGGGCGGCGGGTTGAGCGCGGGTGTCGCCAGCGTGCGGCCCGCCAGGGTGATCGCACCGCACTGCAATGGCAAAATTCCGGCGGCGAGATTCAACAGGGTCGACTTGCCGCAGCCCGACCGGCCCAGCAGGCAGAGGATCTCGCCCTCGCGCGCGTCCAGCGTAATGCCGCGCAGCGCCGGCACGCCGCCATAGCTATAGTGTATGTCCTCGAAACGCAGCCCTTGCGGGACCGCAGCGGGGCGGGCGGACCCTTGCGCCCTTGCGGCGTCCATCGTTTCAATGATCCGCATGTCCGTTCAGTCGCGCCTGTCCTTCAGTTGTAAAGGGTGACTCCAATCTGGCCGTGCCCTATCGGTATTGATATTCATATGCAATACGGTGCACGCGGGGCGCCCAGAATGCGGCCTGTATGCGGCCTGTCCCGGACCGGCTCACATGACCCACTTCGCAGGCCCCATGTCTACAGGACTCATGTCTACAGGATCCAGACGCGCGTGACCGCCCCGCCCCCATCGCCGACCGTGCCTCCGGCTCCGCCCGTGCCGGATACGCCCTTGGCCCGCCTGCCCGCCATGCCGTCGCTTCCGCCCGGGCCCGTCCGCGCGCCGGGCCGTTCATCCGGTCGGGGTTCCTGGCGCAACCGCGCCTACGCGCTCGGCATCTACGCCGTCGCCGCTCTGGTGGCCCTGCCGCTCCTGGTGGTGCTGGCCGCGCTCGTCGGGGGAGAGCCGGGGCTCTGGAGCCGCATGTGGGCGACGACCCTGCCCGCCTACATCGCCAATTCGCTCGGACTGATGGCGCTGGCGGGCGGTTTCGCCGTGCTGGTCGGCACCGGCACGGCATGGTGCGTGGCGATGGTCGAGTTTCCGGGCCGCCGCCACCTGTCCTGGCTGCTGATCCTGCCCCTGGCGGCTCCGGCCTACATCGTCGCCTACGTCTATGTCGATCTGCTGGACTATTTCGGACCGGTCCAGTCGGCCTTGCGGGAGGTGACGGGCTGGGGCCGGGGCGACTACGCCTTCCCGCCGCTGCGCACTCTGCCGGGCGCGGCGCTCATCCTCGGCCTCGTCCTCTACCCTTACGTCTACCTGCTGGCGCGCGCCTCTTTCGCGAGTCAGAGCGCCAATCAGTGGCAGGCGGCGCGCAGCCTGGGCCTGGGCCCCGCAGCCGCCTTTCGCCGCGTCGCCCTGCCCACGGCGCGCCCGGCCATTGTGGGCGGGCTGGCGCTGGTGCTGATGGAAACGCTCGCCGATTTCGGCGTGGCGGACTATTTCGGCATCCCGACTTTCAGCACGGGCATCTTCCGCAATTGGCTGGCGGGCGGCGACAGGTCTGCTGCAATGAAGCTGGCCGCCGTCATGCTGCTCTGCGTCTTCGCGCTCGTGATCCTGGAGACGGCCGGCCGAAAGGGCCGGGGGGCAGGGCGCGGGCGCACGATGGCGCAGTCCGCCCGCCTGCGTGTGGGCCGCGCGCAGGGCTGGGCGATCGCCGCGGCCTGCGCCGTACCGGTCGCGCTGGGCTTCGTCCTGCCGTTCGCCAGCCTCGTTGGAAACATGATCGCCGTGCCGGACGGCCGACCGGGCGGGGACTTCCTGGCCTATGCCGGCAATACGGTGCGGGTCGGGCTGACGGTGGCCCTGCTCGCGCTCGGCATCGCCACCCTGCTCGCCTATGCGGGCCGCCGCCTGCCTGGGCCGCTCACCCGGACCGTGATCCGCTTTTCCACCCTGGGATATGCCTTACCGGGCGCGCTGTTGGCGGTGGGGCTGCTCCTGCCCGTCGGGGGGCTGGACCAGACGGTGACCCGGTTCTGGAGCGAGCATCTGGGCTGGGAGGGCGGCCTGCTGCTGACGGGCACGACCGTGCTGCTCGTCTTCGCCCTGACGGTCCGGTTCCTGACCGTGTCGTTCAACGCGCTGGAGTCGGGTTTCGGCCACGTGCCGCCGTCCATGGACTGGGCCGCGCGCTCGCTCGGGGCCACGCCGGGCACGCTCGTCCGGCGGGTCCATCTGCCCCTGCTGCGGCCCAGCCTGCTTGCCGGAGGGTTGCTGGTCTTCGTGGACACGCTGCGCGAACTTCCCGCCACGCTGATCCTGCGGCCATTCAACTTCGACACGCTGGCCACGCGCATCTACTGGCTGGCGAGCGACGAGCGCATCGCCGAAGCCTCCACGGCGGCGGTTCTGATCATGCTGTGCGGACTGATCCCGGTCATCCTGATCAACCGCACTTTCGAGGGCCGCAAACGGAGCTAAGGCCCCATCGTCAGGAGAAGGTGCGTTTCAGATTGGCGATGACCTTGGCCAGCGTCAGGCTTTCCTCGGACTGCGCATCGAGGGTCCGGCCGAGGCTCACGGCGAGGTTCTCCAGGTCGAACAGGATTTCCCGCCGCTCCGCGTCCCGCACCCGGCTTTCGATCCAGCCGACGCAGACGAGCCGTTCGCCCCGCGCCACGGGCTCGACCGCGTGCAGGTAGGATGAGGTGTAAAGCAGCAGCGTCCCGGCCGGAAATCTGTAGCGCCTATCGCCATCGGGCCGTTCGATGAGAAGCGCCCCGCCCTCATACTCCGAAGGGTCGTTCAGGAAGAGCGTGTAGGATAGGTCCGTGCGCAGGGCCGCATTCACCCCCGAGGATCCCATGAATGGATTGTCGATGTGGCGGCCATAGCCGCCTCCCGCGGCCGTCCGGCTGATGATCATGTCGGAGAACCGTGCAGGCTGAGCGGCGGCGCGCAGCACGGGGTGGGCGTGCAGCGCGCCTGCGATCCGGTCCCTAATCGCAAGGCCCGACCGGCCAGACAGGTCGGCCTGGCGGTTCGCCTTGACCGCGCCCGCTATGGTGCCGGCCGTATGGCGGCCGTCCCGCCAGCGCACGGTACCCAGCCCGTCTCTCACGGCCGAAAGATCGTCCGGGCCGAGCAGGTCTGCGATCGTGAGAATCATGGCCATATTTTGTTGCGAACGATTTGCATTCAAGGCATGGGCTTAGCGCAACAATAGGACAAGGCAAGGCTTCACACATGACGCAACAGACGAAAATCTGGACCCACCTCGGGCTTGGCACGGCGGTCGCCGTCGGCGCGCTGGGCGCGGCCTGCGCCCCGGCCGACACGGAGATGCCCGCAGCCGAGCAAGCGCAAGCCGAAGTCGCGGCCCCTGCGCCTGACGCGCCGGTCGCTGCCTCGGATACAGGCGTCGGCGAAGGGGAAGGCGGCGGGGCCGGAGAGGGAGAGGGCGGCGTGTCCATCGCCCAGGCCGCCACCGATCCGGTCGTCTACATTTCCGCGCTCGCCATCACCGAGGCCCATGTGCTGGCGGCCCGCGATGCCTATGCGGCGGGCGAGATGGATGCCGCAGGCGAAATGTTCGCCCATCCCGTTTCCGAAGTCCTGGCCGAGATGCAGCCCGTCTTCGCGCAGCGCGGCGTGAGCGACTTCAGCGACTTGCTGCTGGAAGCATCCGACGCCGCCTATGGCGGCGAGCCTGCCGTGCGTATCGCCGAACATGCGGACGCGATCATCGCCGCCTTGCGCGCGGCGGAAGGCTTTGCCCCGGATGACGGTCAGACGAACAGCGCCGTCTGGGCCGGCGTCGCGGCCGACCAGATCGACCGGGCGGCGGACATGTATGCCGTCGCGATGGAGAGCGATGCGTATGAGCCCTATCTCGACGGATACGGATTCCTGAAAGCCGCCCAGGCCGCCTATGCCGGTCACAGGGACGCGGTTGCACAGGCCCAGCCCGCCGCGGCCGAGGCGATCGAAGCCGCCATGGCTTTGCTGCAGGATGCCTACCCTTCGGCCCTGCGGCCGGACGCTCTGACCGCCAACCCGGCCGCGCTCAAGGCGGCGGCGTCGCGCGTGCAGCTCGCCCTGGGCTGAGGCCGGGCGAGGCTCACCCTTCTTCGCAGGGACCGGACCCCGGATAAACGTCCAGGACCGCGTCGATCAGCTGTCCGAGCCGGTCCGCGTCACGGGGCGGCAGGAGGGTTTCGCTCGCCGCCCCGCTCCGGAGCAACTCGCCCGAGATCAGCTCGAAGACCCTGAGCCCTTCGGGCGTGAGGTGAAGATGGGCGCGCCGCGCATCGTGCGGCGACGGCCTTCGCAGCAAATGTCCGCGCGCGACCAGATGGTTCACGGCGCGCGATACGATGCCCTTATCCATGGGGGTCAGGTCCACCACCTCGCTGGCGAAACGGCCGTCGCGGTCCGCAATGGCGACGAGCACCCGCCATTGCGACAGGTTCAGATCGGCCATGCGGGCGGCCACCTGCCCTGTATGGCGGGCGATCCGGTCCGACAGCACGGCAAGCTTGTAGAGCCAGTTCCGTTCCAGCGACGATGGGCCGGTCTCGTCGGGAAGTGTGTCCATGAGGGCTCTGCCTTGTGCCATACGAGCCGTAACCGACAGCCTCGCGATAAAGGTTGTAATAACAACTTTATGGGTCTATGTCTAAGACTTATACATGTTGCGGAGTGCTCCCATGCCTGATCTGTTCGACAACCCCGCCGGTTTGGACGGTTTCGAGTTCGTGGAATTCGCCGCGCCGGAGCGGGGCGTTCTGGAGCCCGTGTTCGAGAGTATGGGCTTCACCCACGTCGCCGATCACCGCTCCAAGGACGTGCAGCTCTGGCGTCAGGGCGGGATCAATCTGATCACCAATTACGAACCCAAGTCGGCCGCCTACTACTTTGCGCGCGAACACGGTCCCAGCGCTTGCGGCATGGGCTTCCGGGTGCGCGATGCCAAGGCGGCCTACGCCCATCTGCTGGAACAGGGGGCGGAGCCTGTGGACGTTCAGACCGGCCCCATGGAGCTGCGCATTCCGGGCATAAGGGGCATCGGCAATTCCATCATCTACATCATCGACCGCTATGCCGACGAAGGCCAGGACGGTCTGTCCATCTACGACATCGACTTTGTCTTCCGGCCCGGTGTCGAGAAGTTCCCCGAAGGCTGCGGCTTCCAGCGGATCGATCACCTGACGCACAATGTCTATGGCGGGCGCATGGCCTATTGGGCGGACTTCTACGAAAAGCTCTTCAACTTCCGCGAAATCCGCTACTTCGACATTAAGGGCGAATATACCGGCCTGACCTCCAAGGCGCTGACGGCGCCGGACGGCAAGATCCGCATCCCGCTCAACGAGGAGGGCGAGAACGGAAAAGGCCAGATCGAGGAATTCCTGCGCGAGTATAATGGCGAGGGCATTCAGCACATCGCCCTGATCTGCGACGACATCGTGGCGGCCTGGGACAAGCTAAAAGAGAGCGGCGTGCCCTTCATGACGGCCCCGCCCGAGACCTACTATGCCATGCTGGAAGAGCGCCTGCCGGGTCATGGCCGCGACGTGAGCGAGCTTAAAAGCCGCGGCATCCTGTTGGACGGCACGACCGAAGGCGGCATGCCGCGCCTGCTGCTGCAGATCTTCGCCGAGCCGCGCGTCGGCCCGGTCTTCTTCGAGTTCATCCAGCGCGTGGGCGACTATGAAGACGGCTTCGGCGAGGGCAATTTCAAAGCCTTGTTCGAGAGCATCGAGCGCGACCAGATCGAGCGCGGTGTGCTGGAAGTGGAGAAGGCGGCCGAGATCGCGAACGAGGAAATGGCGTGATGGCGGACCATCCCGTCAAGCTGGGCGGCGTCCACCATGTCGCCTATCGCTGCAAGGATGCCAAAGAGACGGTGGAGTTCTACGAGCGCGCGCTCGGCATGGAGTTCACCAAAGCGTTCGCGGAAGACCATGTGCCCTCTACGGGCGCGTACGACCCCTACATGCACGTCTTCCTGGAGGCCGGGAACGGCAATGTGCTGGCCTTCTTCGAGCTGCCTGAGCAGCCGGAGATGGGGCGCGACGGTAACACGCCGGACTGGGTGCAGCATCTGGCATTCCGGGTGGCGGACGAGGGCGCGCTGGTCGCGGCGAAGGAACATCTCGAAGCGATGGGCCTGGACGTGCTCGGCCCGACCCATCACGGCATCTTCAAGTCGATCTACTTCTTCGATCCCAATGGCCACCGCGTCGAACTCGCCGCCGATATCGGAACGGACGAGCAGTATGCGGAGCTGAAGCGCGTGTCGCGACCCATGCTGGACGAGTGGTCCGAGACCAAGAAAGCACCGCGCCACGCCGCCTGGCTGCACGAGATCGCCAACGCGGAGAATGCGAAGAAAGCTGGGACGTGATCCCCTCTCTTAGTCTCTGGGGCTATTGGCGCAGCTCCACGAGCTACCGGCTGCGCATCGCGCTGAATCTGAAGGGCTTGAATTACGATTACATTCCGGTGAACCTGCTGGAGCGGGAGCATCAGGGCGAAGCCTACCGGGCGGTCAACCCGCACGGAACCGTGCCGCTGCTGCATACGGGCGATCACAAGATCACCCAGTCGCTGACGGCCCTCGACTGGCTGGAGGGGACCTATCCCGAGCCGTCCTTCCTGCCGGAAGACGAAGGCGACGCGCTGCTCTGTCGCGATCTCTATTTCGCCATCGCCAGCGAGCTCCACGCGCCCAACAACATGCCGGTTTTGAACTATCTGCGCAGTGAGTTCGGCGCGGATCAGCGGGCCGTCGAGGCGTGGCAGGAGCGTTGGATCCATAAGACCTTCACGCCCATTGAAGCGCGGCTTGCGACTCATGACTGGACGGGCGATCTGCCCTTCGGCACGCCAAGCCTGTTCGAGATCGTGCTGATGCCGCGTCTCTACAATGCGCGCCGCTGGAACACGGATCTGGAGCCGTTTCCCTTGATCCGGCGTATTGAAGAGACTTGCAAAACGCTGGATGCGTTCCAGCGCGCCTACCCCGACACTCAACCCGACGCGACCGCGTAAGGAGACCCCATGAAACTTGCCACGCTCAAGAACGGCACGCGCGACGGCCGGCTGGTCGTCGTGAAACCGGACCTGTCAGTCTACACGGATGCGTCGGACATCGCGCCGACGCTCCAAGCCGCGCTGGACGATTGGGCCGGTTTGGCGCCCAAGCTGCAGGCCCGCTGCGACGCGCTTTGCGGCGGCGACGTGGAGGCTCATCCCTTCGACGAGGCCGAATGCGAAAGCCCGCTCCCCAGAGCCTACCAATGGGCGGACGGCTCGGCCTACATCAACCATGTCGAACTGGTGCGCAAAGCCCGCGGCGCAGAGGTGCCAGCCAGCTTCTACGACGACCCGCTCATGTATCAGGGCGTCAGCGCGCCCAATCTGGCTCCAAGGGGCGACATCCCCTTCGTGGACCCGGCTTGGGGCTACGACATGGAAGGCGAGATTTGCGTCATCACCGACGATGTGCCCATGGGCGTCTCGGAAGACGACGCGCTGGATCACATCAAGCTGATCCTGTTGTGCAACGACGTCTCTTTGCGCGGCCTCATCCCGGCGGAGCTGGGCAAGGGTTTCGGCTTCCTGCAGAGCAAGCCGCCCGTCGCCTTCTCGCCCGTCGCGGTGACGCCGGACGAACTGGGCGAAGCGTGGAAGGACGGTCTCGTCCATCACGCCCTGCATGTCGACTATAATGGCGCGCCGTTCGGGCGTGCGCTGTCCCAGGAGGATGCGACCTTCAGCCTGGCGCGTCTCGTCGCCCACTGCGCCAAGACCCGGGACCTGGTTGCGGGCACGATCATCGGCTCCGGCACCGTCTCCAACAAGGGCGCCGATGGCGGTCCGGGCAAGCCGGTCGCCGATGGCGGGCTGGGCTATAGCTGCATCGCGGAGATCCGCATGATCGAGAAAATCGCCAGCGGCGCGTTCAAGACGCCTTTCATGAAGGACGGCGATGTGGTGAAGATCGAAATGCTGGACAAGGAGGGCCGCTCCATCTTCGGCGCGATCGAGAACCACGTTAAGGCTGTTTGATGAAGAACAAGGTCTATGCCGACGCCGCGGCGGCGCTGG
>JBCCCX010000130.1:0-9768 GCA_039033275.1 Pseudomonadota bacterium
GCCCGAAGGTCTCAGGATCCGCATGATCGGGCCCGCTCGATTATTCCCACGGTCAGCCAAAGGCGGGAGGAACCTCTCGCGATGGCGTTCGCCAGCAGGTGGTTCACCCCGATGGACCCGAGCAAAAGGGCGATCCCGAAGCCCTCTCCCCAGGAATAGAATAGCAGGCTGACGCAGAGGAGCCAGAGATTGCGCAAATCGCGACCGCGCAGCACGAAGTAGGCCGCCACGACGAAAGGCAGGAAATAGAAAAGGAAACTGATGCTAGCGAAGTTCACGTGATTCCCCGTCCGATGGACCGTTCATATAGAACGGACTCGTGAAGCGAAACGCCTGTGCGGCGTCACGGAACAGAATGTCGGGACTTACGTCCTGATCTTCCCGAACATGACGGCAGCGACCTTGCGCATCTGGATCTCCTCCGACCCTTCCGTGATGCGGTAGCGGCGGTGGTGGCGGTAGATGTGCTCGAACGGTTTGTGCCGGGAATAGCCGATCCCGCCATGGACCTGCATGGCGCAGTCGGCGGCTTCGCAGACGAGGCGGTTTGCGCGGTAATTGCACATGCTGACCTTGTCGGTCAGGCGTTTCGCGACCTCGACCTTGTCCATCCCGTCCATTTCGTGCGCGGTCTTGTAGATGAGCAGGCGGAGCATGTCGGCTTCCGTCTGGAGCTCGACCAGCGGGAACTGGATCGCCTGGTTGAGCCAGAGGGGCTTGCCGAAAGGCGCGCGGTCCTTGGCGTAGCGCACGGATTCGTCGATGCAGAACTGGGCCGCGCCGAGCGAGGAGGCGGCCTGCCGGATGCGGTTTTCGTGGACGAAGTGCTGGGCGCAGGCGAGGCCGAAGTCGAGATCGCCGAGCACCATTTCGTCCGGCACGAAGACGTCGGTGAAGGTGCATTTCGGGTGATCCGTGGGCATATTGAACGTCCAGAGATATTCGCCCACCTCGAAGCCGTCGCTCTCCACGTCCACGACGAAGCAGCCGATCCCCTTGGCATCGCCGTCTTCGCCGGAATGGCGGGCGAAGCACATGACGTGGGTGGCGACGTGAAGTCCCGTGGTCCACATCTTGCCGCCATTGATCCGCCAGCCTTCCACGCCGTCCTGCGTGTGGCGCACGGCGGTCGTGTCCATCCAGGTCGCGTCCGAGCCGTGCTCCTGCTCGGTCAGGCCGAAGGACCACATCATCTCGCCCCGGCACATGGGTTCGATGAACTGCTTTTGCGCCTCTGTCCCGAAATCGCGCACCATGAGCGGCTGCACCAGATTGCCGACGATGGAATGCTCGTTCTGCAGATCGTTGTGCAGGCCGAGACCCTTGGAGGCGAAATGCTCCCGGATGCGCGCCATGGCGAGATTGCCGCCATCCTGCCCGCCGAACGCCTTCGGCAGTTGGAAGCGGTAGTGTCCGGCCGCGTCGGCCCGGCGGCGCGCCTCAGCCAGCAGGGCTTCCCATTCCTCGGACGGCAGGCCGCCCCGGTCCCAGTCCGTGCGGGCGTCCTCGCGGCGATGGTCGAAGAAGCGGATATTGTCGTCCCTCTGCTCCAATGGCCGGATCTCGGCCTCGATGAAGGCGTCGAGCTCAGTCAGATAGTCTTCGATGGGCTGCGGGATCTGGAACAGGGATTGCATGCCTTATCGTTACACCCGTCGCGGCGCGGCGGAAATGCGGTTGTGCGAACATCCGGTTTGTAATGGTGGACCCCGTTCGGTGCGGGGGCGCTTTGCAATCCGACGTTCATGTGCCCGCAACGGATATTGTCGTAAAGGAAGCGGCGCGGCGCGACCCCCGCGCGGCCGCGATACGAGGACAAGACGATGCGAATGATGCTGATCGGGCTCGGCGCCCTTCTCTCCACGGGCATGGCGGCGCATGCCGCCTCTACCGGTCTGGCGGGCGGCGCGCCCGCCATGGCCCCGGCCGCGCAAGTCGATGTCGTGCCCGCGCCCGCGCTGGACCTCTACGTCCCGCCCGCCCCGGAAGCGGCATCCGTGCAGACCGTGCAGGTCCAGAATGTGCAAGTGACGCCGGGTCAGCCGCAGACGGCCTTCGCGCCCGCACCGGTCATCCCGCCCGTCCCGACCGGCGCTTCGCGCATCGCGGCGGTGGAGTTCCGCGGCGGCCGTCTCGTGCAGGCCGCAGACACGCCCGGCCGCTGGGTCGAGACCCGCAATGACGGCCAGGTCAATTACGAATTCTACCAGACGGCCGCATCCGACGAGATGATCGAGCTGACCGGACCGCAAGGCATGGTCCGGCTGTTCGTGGATCTGAAGGAACGCGTCGTGCGCGGGCAATGGCCGGGCCAGACGCTCAAGACCATCTACACCATCACCGATATCAAGGAGCGCAAACCCGCGGCCCCGACGCCCACGCCGCAACCGCCCGCCGCGCAGCCTCCCGTGACGCAACCTCCCGTGACTCAGCCTCCCGTCACGTCCCCGCCCGCTGCCGGGCCGGCGAAGACGCCGCCCGGCGCCCTGCATCTCGCGACCTATTCCGGCGGCCAGTTCCTGCGCACCGGACAGCGCAGCTGGCAGCAGGTGACGGATCGCGGCGAAATCACCGACTATGACCAAATCGGCTTCGACGACACGGCGCTCTACCTCCTGGATAGGGCCGGCAATGCCATGGTCACGCTCGAACCGCAGAGCCTGATGGCGCGCCGTTCCGGCACGGACCAGTATCTGGAGCCGTGGCTGGGCCTCCAGACGGTTTCGACCGTGCCGATGACGCCCACCCCGCCCCCGCCGGACGGCGCCCTGTCGGAGGCCGACCGCACGGCCTGCCTGGCCTCCGGCGGGACGGTGGAACGCGCGGGCATTCTCGGCGCGGAACGCTGCACCCGGCCCTACGGCGACGGCGGGATGGCCTGCATCGATTCCAACCAGTGCCAGGGACAATGCCGGACCGATCTCGACACGCCGGCCGGCACGCCCGTGACCGGTGTCTGCCAGGCCAATGACAATCCGTTCGGCTGCTTCGCCGAAGTGGTAGCGGGCCGCGCCGGTCCCGGACTCTGCGTGGACTAAGGCTCCGCTTGGGCTGAAGGTCTAAGAGGGCCTGCGCAAAACCTTGCCTGCGCGCGCCGCCCTGCCGGGCGGCGGCGCTCCATCCCGACCGCGATGCGCCCCTCTGGCGCGTTGTCTTCGCGGCCGCGGGCGCGCATATGCGCTCCATGCATTTCCAGCTGACCGAAGACCTTTCCCTCATTCGCGACATGGCGGCGTCGTTCGCGGCGACCGAACTCGCGCCCCATGCGGAGCATTGGGACCGGGAAAAATATCTCGACCGAAGCGTGTTTCAGAAGGCGGCCGAGCTGGGCTTCCTCGGCATCTACATTCCGGAGGACGAGGGCGGCACGGGGCTGTCGCGGCTCGCCTCCGCCATGGTGTTCGAGCAGCTCTCCGCCGGGGACGTGTCCCACACCGCCATGATGACCATCCACAATATGGCGACCTGGATGATCGCCTCCTATGCGGGCGACGAACTGAAATCCCGCTACGTGCCGAAGCTGGTCGCGGGCGAGCTGATTGCGTCCTACTGCCTGACGGAACCGGGGGCGGGATCGGACGCCGCGTCGCTCTCCACGAAGGCCGTGCGGGACGGCGACGACTACGTGCTGAACGGGGCCAAGCAGTTCATCAGCGGCGCGGGCTGGTCTGACATCTATGTCGTCATGGCGCGCACAAGTGACGACGGCGCGCGCGGCGTGTCATGCTTCGTGATCGACAAGGACATGCCGGGCGTCAGCTTCGGTCCGCCCGAGCGCAAGATGGGCTGGAACGCCCAGCCGACCGCGCAGGTCATCTTCGAGGATGCCCGCGTGCCGGCCGCCAACCGTGTCGGCGCGGAAGGGGACGGCTTCCGCTTCGCGATGAGCGGCTTGGATGGCGGGCGTATCAATATCGGGGCTTGTAGCCTGGGCGGTGCAGCCGCCGCGCTGGAACTCGCGCGTGGCTACGCCAAGGAGCGCAAGCAGTTCGGCCAGCCGATCGCCGAGTTTCAGAACACGCAGTTCCGCCTCGCCGATATGGCGACGGAGTTGGAGGCGTCACAACTGATGATCTACTCTGCCGCCGACGCGCTCGATCATAAGGCCCCCAATGCGGGCATGAAGTGCGCGATGGCCAAGCGCTTTGCGACCGACCTGTGCAGCAAGATCGCCAACGATGCGCTGCAGGTGCATGGCGGCTACGGCTATCTGGCGGACTACCAGGTCGAACGGATCGTGCGGGACCTGCGGGTCCATCAGATCCTGGAAGGCACGAACGACATCATGCGGGTTATCATCTCGCGGGGGTTGTTGCGGCAGTAGAAAAGAATTTCCTTCCCTGACAGGGAAGGTGGCAGAGCGCAGCTCTGACGGAAGGGTGACGAATTATATGTCGGCGCAAAGCGCCGCCTTGATGATCCTGGCACCCCTCCGCCTCGCTGCGCTCGGCACCTCCCCTTTCCGGGGAGGAAAGGAGAAGACGAATGACCGACACCATCATCGCCCGCACCGAAGGCCGCATCGGGCGTATCACGCTGAACCGGCCCAAGGCGCTCAACGCGCTGACGACGGAGATGTGCGAGGCCATGACGCGCGCGCTGCTGGACTGGCGCGACGATGCATCCGTGCTGGCCGTCGTCGTGGACGGGGCCGGGGATCGGGCATTCTGCGCGGGCGGGGACGTGGTCATGCTGCACGATAGCGGCAAGGCGAAAAACGGGCGGGCGGAGGCGTTCTGGCGCACGGAATATGCGCTCAATGAGCTGATCCATACCTATCCCAAGCCCTATGTCGCCCTGATTGACGGCATCGTCATGGGCGGGGGGGTCGGCCTGTCGGTCCATGGCGACCACCGCGTGGCGGGCGATACGACCCTGTTCGCCATGCCGGAGACGGGCATCGGCTATTTCCCCGATGTGGGCGGGACCTATTTCCTGCCGCGATTGCGGCAGGACATCGGCAACTGGCTCGGCCTGACCGGCGCGCGATTGGGTCCGGCAGCGTGTTTAGAGATCGGCGTGGCGACCGCTTTCGTGCCGACGGACCGGCACGACCAGCTGGCGAAATCTCTCGCGGACATGAAAGACGGCAGCGAAGTGGATGGGCTGATCCAATCCTTCGCCGCGACCCCGCCGGGCGAGGCGGACGTGCCGACCGAGGTCCAACTATTCGACCGGGACAGCGTGGCGGACATTCTCGCCGCGCTGGATGCCGACGCATCCGAATGGGCGGTCAAGCAGGCCAAATCCATCCGTCGCAAGAGCCCGATCGCATTGGCGACGACGCTGGAAGCGCTCCTGCGCGGCGCGACGATGGATTTCCGCGACGCCATGACGATGGAACTCGACCTGTCGCTGAATTTCCTCGCCACACAGGATTTCTACGAAGGCATCCGCGCGCAGCTGATCGACAAGGACCGCAATCCGGGCTGGTCGCATGAGGGCGTGGAGGCGGTGACGAAGGAGCAGGTGGAGCGCATGTTCCGGGAGACTGCGGAGCCTCGGCTACATTTCATCGACTAGGCCCTTCTCCCTTGAGGGAGAAGGTGGCCGAAGGCCGGATGAGGGTGTTCTCCGGTCGAAAGCGCTACGAACCTCTGACACCCTCACCCGCCGCTTCGCGGCACCCTCTCCCTAAAGGGAGAGGAGAAGCAAGGAGACAGGCTCATGATCATCGCCTTCATCGGATTGGGAAACATGGGCGGCGGGATGGCCGCGAACCTGGCGAAGGCCCACGACGTGCGCGCCTTCGACCTGTCCGGCGACGCCGTCGCCAAGGCGTGCGAGGCGGGCTGTTCGAAAGCCGACACGGTCGCCGCCGCCGTCAACGGCGCAGACGCCGTCGTGACCATGCTCCCGGCGGGCGCCCATGTGCGCGCGGTCTATGCCGACGTGTTCGAGGCGGCCGCGCCCAAGACCCTCATGATCGACTGCTCCACCGTGGATGTGGACAGTGCGCGAACCGTGATCGGCGAAGCGGTGGAGCGAGGCTTCGCCATGATCGACGCGCCCGTCTCCGGCGGCGTAAAAGGCGCGGCGGAGGGGACGCTGACCTTCATGTGCGGCGGGGAGACTGAGAGCTTCGAGCGCGCTCGCCCGCTGCTCGGGATCATGGGCGCGAACGTCTTCCACGCGGGCGGTGCGGGCAACGGGCAGGTTGCCAAGATCTGCAACAACATGCTGCTCGGCATTCACATGATCGGGACCTGCGAAGCGTTCAACCTGGCGGAAAAGCTCGGACTCGACGCGCAGACCTTCTTCGACATCAGCAGCACGGCGTCCGGCCAGAACTGGTCCATGACCAGCTATTGTCCCGCGCCCGGACCCGTGGAGAGCGCGCCGAGCAACCGGGACTATCAGCCCGGCTTCGCCGCTGCGATGATGCTGAAGGATCTGCGCCTTGCGAAGGAGGCCGCGACGACCGCACGAGCCGCCACACCGCTGGGCGCGCAGGCGGAGGCGCTCTATGCGTTGATGGAGGCGGCTGGAGAGGGTGGGCTGGACTTTAGCGGGGTGATGAAGTTGATCGATGGGTCGTTGTAGGGCGGAGTCACACTCTAGCTTCAAAGCTCGCCCATCGGCGAAAGGACTGCGCGCGCAGCGAAGCGAGCACGGAATTCTTTCGCCGCGTCCGCGAAGCGGACTGAGCGGCAGCGAAAGCCCGCTAAAGGCGATAGAACCAGCCGATGGATCCCTGTAAGTTTCCTCCCCCATTTGGGGGAGGTGCTGCGTAGTGGCGGAGGGGCTGCCGCCGCATAGCGTCCACCTCTACCGAGGGAGCCCCTTCCGTCACGCCTGCGGCGCGCCACCTTCCCCTGAAGGGGAAGGAAAGTAATTTACGTATTCATCGAGTCAAAGAAGTCGTTGTTCGTCTTCGTGTCTTTCAACTTACCCAGCAAAAACTCGATCGCGTCCATCGTGCCCATCGGGTTGAGGATTCGGCGCAAGATGTAGGTCTTCTGCAGGGCGACCGGATCGACCAGCAGCTCTTCCTTCCGCGTGCCGGACTTGGTCACGTCGATGGCGGGGAAGATCCGTTTGTCGGCGACCTTGCGGTCGAGGATGATCTCCGAGTTACCCGTGCCCTTGAATTCCTCGAAGATGACCTCGTCCATTTTGGAGCCGGTCTCGATCAGGGCGGTTGCGATGATGGTCAGGGATCCGCCATCCTCGATGTTTCTTGCGGCGCCGAAAAAGCGCTTGTGGCGTTGCAGCGCATTGGCGTCCACGCCGCCCGTCAGCACCTTGCCGGAGGAGGGCACGACCGTGTTGTAGGCGCGGCCCAGTCGCGTGATCGAATCGAGCAGGATGACGACGTCCTTGCCGCTCTCCACAAGCCGTTTGGCCTTCTGGATCACCATCTCGGCGACCTGCACGTGGCGCGTGGCGGGCTCATCGAAGGTGGAAGAGACGACCTCGCCTTTGACGGAGCGCTGCATGTCGGTCACTTCCTCGGGCCGCTCGTCGATCAGCAGGACGAGCACGTAGCATTCCGGATGGTTGCGCTCGATGGAGTGGGCGATGTTCTGCAGCAGCACCGTTTTGCCCGTGCGGGGCGGGGCGACGATCAGGGCGCGCTGGCCCTTGCCGATGGGCGCCACGATGTCGATCACCCGGCCGGACGTGTCCTTCAGGGTCGGGTCCTCGATTTCCATCTGGAAACGCTGGTCGGGATAGAGCGGGGTGAGGTTGTCGAAATGGGCCTTCATGCGCGCCTGCTCGGGCGTGCTGAAGTTGATTTCTTCGGCTTCCTTCAGCGCGAAGTAGCGCTGGTCGCCCTCGGGCGAGTCGAGAATGCCCGACACGGTGTCGCCCGTGCGCAGGCCGAACTTGCGGATGATCTTGGGGCTGACATAGATGTCGTCAGGCCCGGCGAGATAGTTAGCTTCTGGCGCGCGCAGGAATCCGAATCCGTCTTGGACCACTTCCAGCACGCCCTTGCCGCGCACGAGTACGTCGCGTTCCGCCAGATCCTTCAGGGTCTGGTAGAAAATGTCCTGCTTGCGCATGGAGCCGGGGTTCTTGATCCCGACTTCTTCGGCGAAGCGGTTCAGCTCCCCGGGTTTCATGTCTTTGAGGTCGTCGAGGCTGATGGTCTCGAGCTGATCGACGGGTGTATCGACGGTCATATGTCTGTCTTTGGAAAACGCAGGCGGACGAAGAAAGGAGTCCGGGCGCGGTATGAGAATGATGTGAAAGGGTTGGACCTTCGTGACCGGCGTGCCAGCGGCACATCACCCGGTCGCACGGTCAGGACGACCGATGAGTGGGAGATAGGGGCAGGGGAGGCCGCCGTCAAGCGACCGGTGCGGGTCGCATGGCTCTTCCTCTCTCTTCCGTCATTTGACGCCTCGCCTATGCGCCCCGCATAAGTCTTGCATGACACGCCTGCTCACCGCCTCCGCGCTCGTTGCCTTCACCTTTGCCGCCGCTTCCGCTCCCGTTCTCGCCCATGAAGGGGCGCACTCCGTCCACGGGTTGTGGCTGACGGAAGCGGGCACGGGCACGGTGCGCATCGCCGATTGCGGCCCCGGCCCCATGGCGGGCACACCCTGCGGCGTCATCGAGACCGCCGATATCCCCGAAGGCGAGCCGACCACGGACGTCAACAATGCCGACCCGGCCTTGCGCGACGTGCCGGTGATCGGCCTGACCATGCTGGACGGGTTCGAAGCCGACGGACACAAGTGGAAGAAGGGCCGCATCTACAATCCGGAAGACGGCAAGAGCTATAGAAGCGCAATCCGGCTGGACCGTGACGATCCGGACGTTCTTAAGGTCAAAGGCTGCATCGCCTTCCTGTGCCAGACGCAGGAATGGACGCGCGTGACGGACTGAAGCCCCGTTCACGGACCGCGCCGCCGTTAGGACGCGGTTTCTAATTCTTCGCCCTATATCGGTCTCATCGAACGAACCGCTGCCGGGTTTCACCTTCGCGGCGGACACCACTTGAACCGAATAGGACACTCACATCATGGCCAAAGCCAAGACCACCACGAAAACCGCCAAAGCCAAAAAGGCAGAGGCTTCCACCCTGACCACCACGCTGCGCCCCGCTCTGCGCAAGGCATCGCTTGCCTATGTCGGCCTGTACGGTCTGGCCTATGAGCGTGCCCAGTTCCGCGCCGACCAGCTGAAAACCGCTTCCGGCACGCTGTTCGACACGCTCGTCAAAAAAGGCGAAGTGTTGGAAACCAAGGGTCTGGAACTGACCAAGGACGCCCGTGAAAAGGCGACCGAGCTGGTCGAAGATAGCGTCGAGACCGCCCGGAACATCGTCCCCTTCGGCGGCCGCGACAACCGCGTCGAGGAGCTGGAGGCCGAAGTCGCCGCTCTGAATAAGAAGATCGCCGCCCTGTCGAAGAAGGCCTCCACGCCGCGCAAGGCCGTGAAGACCGAAACGACGAAGACGACGCCGGCGACTGAAAAGAAAGCCGCTTAAGCGCGGTTTCGCCCCGCCGCGCCCGATGAGGGCGCAAAGGCGGGACGACCGGACGCGGCATCTTGGTTCCGCCGCCACTCTCCCCCATTTCCCCGGGGGCGGAACGAGTTCCTCCTCTCCGGTCTTCAATGACGGTCCGTGCTTCGGCACGGGCCGTTTTTTCATGCCGATCGACCGAAGCCGCGCAGGCGTGACGCCTTGTCGGCCCGGTGGATCGCAACGCTTGTTTGAGTCGCCCGTTATCTGTGGCTAAGAGAGACCAACGATAATATGGGAGAGGGACGAAACGACATGGCGATCAAGAAGGAAACAGTGGCGGAAAACGC